>JAQXKS010000066.1 GCA_029010575.1 Bacteroidales bacterium
TAGGCTGCTCGGCCAACTGCTCCTGCACCACATTAAAGTGAGGAGTGGTACTAAGCACTACAACATCATAGCCATTCTTCTGAAATGCCAAGGCAATATCGTTGTACAGATCAGCCGTGCTCACCCCATCTGGGCTGAAAATCAAACTGTGTATTAGTATTTTCTTTTTCCCGTTTTGCATATTTATAATGTTATATTATTTCACTATTCTCTTCCAGCACCAATGATGCCCAATCCACATGGGAGCCCAAATAACATCCGCATGTTATTGCGACAAGAGATGAAGATTATGTTTTAGTATTTTAGTAATAGCACTAAACTTCCCTTGACCCTTGTTCGTTTTCAACCTTTCATCATAGTGCCAAAAATTACCACCAATCATTATCTGATGCAAGATAGAGCTGCCTTCTTTCTCATCAGGCTCATACAACAAGTATTGGTCTTCCAATCCCAATACATGCTACATAGGGATAGTCATTTAATTCCTTCAATCTGAGTTAACCGGCAGACTCTCCCGTATTTTTCCGATCAAACTCTGTAAATGCAATCTCTTGCTGAATGTCAGATAAATTTCCCTCCGAAATTCATATTTATCACATTTACAATCAATTGGTTATATTTTTAAGTCTATTTCGTAACTATCCCTATGTACCCCATTTTTTATGGAGATAAAACACACTATTTCTTTCAAGATTCGAACCTATGGTTTGAAGTTTAGGTTGTAACTTTGAAGAAAATGAGATCAGAATATGAAAGACGGAATACAATACATATTATATAATCTCCCGGAGGAACAGGGAGAGGTTCAGGTGGTCGTTGAGAAAGAGACCTTGTGGTGCACTCAAAAGGCGATGGCGCAATTGTTCGGCGTCGGGGTGCCAGCCATCAGCAAGCATTTGAAGAATATTTTTGACGAAGGTGAACTGATTCGTGAAGTGGTTGTTTCCAAAATGGAAATAACCACTCATCATGGAGCGATTGATGATAAAACTCAAACTCATAGCGTAGACTTCTATCACCTTAATTCCATCAAAGCCACATATTTTCGTCAATGGTCTACAAAGAATCAGTGTGTCTAATGAGGTGTGGAGCAATGGCAAAGTTAAGAGTAATAAGTACACCAATAGCAAGGGCCTCTCTTGGCTTGAGATCAACTCCACTATAAGTAAAATCGTGAGACACTTTGGTCAGTATGAATTAGATCTGGATAAAATACCGACGACGGATGATATAATACAAGAACTTCAGAAAGCTCTGAAAGGACCAAAGGATGGAGAAGCGAAGCTTGTTACAAAAGCTAAGACAATATATGATGACCTCAAGGAATTTATAAATGAGCAGAGCATCGCTTGCCAATGGGCCCATGCAACTCTTCAGTACTGGACAACATTTACTCATCATCTGGAATCCTTTGGAAAAAGGTTGGTGTATACTTGAGGATACAAAGGAATCTTGAGGAGAAAACTGTACAAAAGCAATTCAAACCGATTTTAAAGAACCATAGAAGATAATAATTATCTTCGCAGAAAATAAAACTTAAAGACAGTATCTTTCCATAACCGAAACAGCAGAGAAAGCCGCAAGACAGTATGAATCCACATTGGCAGTAATGAGACTGTCGGAACTTCTGACTAAATCCAAGAAAGTCGCAGAAGTTCCACCAAAGAAAGGTACTAAGAATCAGAAACCATTCTTGAAGATGTACATCATGCAGCTGGATAATATAAAGATGACAGTAGGACTCCAGAAGTCAACTGGCGACAAAGTGCAATATTGCATCACAGCCTTATAAACAACACAGCCACCCCGAAGAGTGGCTGTTATACTTTGGGGCTCGATTATCTGTCTCGCCATCTCCAACGGAGTAGCAATACTCAATTATTTATCAATTCTTCTTTAATATCTTCAAATCTGGCATCCGTATTCCTAAGATAAGAATCCATTGTCATGAATCCGGGACAGCCCGTGCCATCATGTTTATAGTTCGTGCAACCTAAGAACGGTGGTCTATCTCCCTTGCCATGTTTCACTATCAGGTATCCATCTTTACACTGATTGCATTTAATGATTGAGAGTCGTCCTCCAGATAAATCATTCGTCATGAAGTCACATAACTCAGGCTCATTGGTGCACAGCCATAGTTTCAATCCATAATTCTGCTTGTACCTCAATTGTAATGGATATCCGCAGATTGGACACTTCTTGATTTCATTACTATCCTTATTGTCGTTCCTGTCTAAATCGCCATGCAAAACAACCTGCAAATGATCATCAATCAGCTCCAGTACAAAACTGGAAGGTCTCTCTTGAGGTACAATCAAGTAAACGCGGTTCTTGGTCCTTGTCAATGCGACATAGAACAAACGCCTCTCCTCAGCATACTCAATACTATGGTCATCTCGCACAACGTACTTCAACACAGGATCATCCTGTACCTGAGAGGGGAAACCATATACTTCATTCCGAGCATTGATAATAATCACATTATCATACCCCAGCCCTTTAGCACGATGAACTGTCATAAAGTCCAAGGCTACATTTGGAAACTTTGTCGAAGTGACACCCCCTGTCTTCTCATTATAAACGAACTTTCCTGAACGAGATAAATGGAATGCATCAAAGCCAAATCGTCCCAATAAAAGAATCGAAGATTTCGGATTCTCAAGGAGAATCTTTTCAACAATAGCCTCTACCTTCTCGCCAATCATATAATAGCGCCCACCCTTACCGGCAGTCTGTTTCCTATCAACGTTTTCTGAATATGACTCTATGATTATTGGCATATCAATATGTTTTGGAGAAATAAGTTCCTTACGTAGTTGTGTCTGATTCTTCTGGATAAAGCCTCCGGCAATATCGATAACTTCCTGAGCATTCCTATATGTCTTGGTTATCTTCAACTCCAGACCATACCCCATCGTCTGCTTAAAATGCGTAAACAAGGTAATATCTGAACCAGCATATGCAAAAATCGACTGCCAGTCATCACCAACGGCTATAATTTTTGCCTTGCACATCTTTGACAATTCCTTTGTCAAATCAAACCTCTGACGTGAAATATCCTGATACTCATCTACTATTATATACTTGAAGTCAAGTTCTGCTCCAATCCTCTGTTGCTCATTAAGAATGCGTACAGAATCATTGATCATATCCTCAAAATCAACCGCATTTTTCTCCTTAAGACGTTTTGAATATTCTAGAAAACACTGCTGACAGATACTCAAGAACAGTTTTGTCCTCTCATTTGTAGACTTCCTTTCAAAACGAGAAAAGTCATCAACCGAATATCCGTTGGTCTTGAAATTCTGAATGAAAGTGCAGACCAACTTGACAAGTTTCATGATATACTTGTTCTCCTCTGTATTGACAATCTTCTCAAAGACCTCTTTGGAATCTCTTGGGGTGAGCGTAAAGCCGTGATTTTCTAGATTCTCCTTCAGATGTTCTAACAAACTTCGTCCATCAGAATAGCCAGAGAAAGTATAAATCAATTCGGTATTATGTTTTTTATGAAGCTTTACCTTGTTGTTAATCTCCTGCTTGTATAGAGATAATTGTTCCTCACTATAGCGATTATTCTTACCTTCTTCTGTGATACCAAAATGCTCAAGGTAAGCCACTTTATCGCCTTGTGTTATCGTAAAATCAGGAGTATATGGCTTTCGAGACTTCAAAATATGATATTCGTATGGCCTCTCATACTGATATTCAATCTGATTAAGATATAAGAAGTTGGCGATCTGTACTTCCTGTGCCGAACGCATTCTCTCATGAATAATAGAGATACACTTGCCTGTTCTTTTGTCAATTATCTCCTCAGTATATTCACTCATATTACCCTTCAAAGTCGTAAAGTCAGACTTTGATATGTAATTGAAGAAATCATTAAGTCCCTCTCCCTCGTAGGGAGCATCAAAATAAGAACCGAAGAATAGAATAAGTTTATCAACCAATTCCGGTTGCTCAAGAATGTTCCCCTTTAGATAATTATTGATAACATTATACATGAACCCACCATCCACGACCTGACGCTTCTCATTATCTTGCTTTCTAAGAATAGCATAACCTGTTTTATGGAACGTTGTTACTGGGCAATTAATTTTGAGGGATTTGTTAATCTTATCTCTCAGCTCTCCGACGGCCTTATTTGTATAAGAAATCACAAGTATCTGTTCAGGCTTAACCCCTTTCTTCTCTACAAGATATTTTACTTTTGCAGCCACCGTTGTTGTCTTACCAGCTCCAGCGCCTGCAATTACAAGAGTATAATCCTCATCCGAGAGGACTACC
Organism: Bacteroidales bacterium; assembly: GCA_029010575.1. Lineage (GTDB taxonomy): Bacteria > Bacteroidota > Bacteroidia > Bacteroidales > UBA932 > Coprenecus. The sequence continues at coordinate 4,294 of JAQXKS010000066.1, forward strand.
TTTCTTTGCTCCTCATCAAGTTTGATGACAGGATCAACAGATTTAAGAATATTATCGAGATACTCATTCTCTGTTCGGAGGTGACGATTCAGATAATCTTCATTGTGTTTTGATATAAAGGATGGTGACATTTGCAAGTCTTTAATCTCATGATAGTAATCCATTGCTATCATGATTTTCTTTATATCCAAACAATTCTTTTGACAATACGCCTCCAGCATATCAGAGGCATGAAGATTGTCAAAGAAGGAGACTAATTGATTATATTTCTCTATTGCCCTGTAATAATCGCTTCGTGCAATATACTTATCCTTGCTCAGCAATTTTTCCATTCCTCTTAAAAACTCCATCAACCGACGAAACTCTTCTGTCTCATTTACGGAAGAAGAATTTACTCGTTTTCTCTTGAATATTTTTGAGAGGAAAGACATGTAATACCTGGTTCTTGCTTATTAAGGACACAAAATTAGCAAAAATCATTGAAAAAATGCCACCAGCGTATATCAGGGAGAATGATACTTTTCGACATCAAAGGCAGAACTACTAACCTTGCACCAAGAGCAGTTTTCTATACAGCGGATGAATTCAGATAGATTGACCCCTGGATTGATGATATGGACGCCAACCTGATTGGAGGATGGCAGGTTGACGCATATTAATTAGCTGTTAAAATGGCAATTCTGGGCCATAGTAGCATTGTTTGTCATTAAGTACTCTAACCTCATTATCTACAAATAGTTTGGCTTGCTTTTGAAGGCGATCAATATATTCTATACGCTTCTTTACGTCATTGAGCTCTTCTCTTCGAGCTTTACTAAGTTCAAGGAATTTTTCGCTCTGATCGATGCCCAAGAAACGTCGGTTAAGAAGTGTCGCTGCTATACCTGTTGTGCTTCCCCCGGTAAACGGATCAAGAATCCATGCTCCAGGCTTTGTGGAGGCCTGAATAATACGAGACAAAACACAGAGAGGTTTCTGGGTAGGATGCTTTCCGCATGATTTTTCCCACTTTGCAATAGCCGGAAGTCTCCAGACATCACGCATCTGCGTACCACCATTAATTTCCTTCATCAATTCGTAGTTAAAGTAGTGAGGTACTTTCGGCTCTTTGCGTGCCCATAATATATATTCAGCAGAATAAGTAAAATATCTACATGAAAGATTTGGTGGCGGATTCGTCTTTTCCCAAGTAATGCAGTTCAGTATCTTAAATCCAAGTTCATTGAGGCACCTAGCCACTGAGAAAATGTTATGGTAAGTACCACTAATCCAGATAGTGCCATTGCTCTTCAACTTTTTCCGGCATGCTGCAATCCACGATTTATCAAACTCATAATCAGCCTCATATCCATTAGACTTATCCCAGTCACCCTTGTTGACTGATACCATACGACCGCTCTGAACGCTAATACCGCCATTTGAAAGATGATACGGAGGGTCAGCGAAAATCATATCAAACTTGAAGTCAAAAGAGTCTAGAAGTTTGACACAATCGCCATGCAAGAGGGTAAAGTCCTTATCCTCTGATTTATAGTAGGCTGTAGGCATTTATATAAGGGCTTTTGAGATTATACCAGCTTCTAATTCAGCAATATTGTAAATATGCTCAAGAACATCGAATGTTTCCTTTAAGTTATTCCTAGCTTTGTTCCAGCCACAGCCATCTGTAATCCAGACGAACTTAAAATAGCCAAGGTCCTTGGTCTCCATCGTAATGGTCTTGTAGCTTCGAGCAGTTTCATTCAATTTAGATCCACCGCCGGTATAGAAGTTTGTCTCGATTCCGTATATTGTATTTTTTCCTTTCACAACAAAATCGAAACGCTTTTCAGCGCTGCCATCATTGGAAATTGAGGAAAGGTCAATATTCCATTTGGACTCAATTTCGTTGATATACATCTCTTTGAAATATGAGAAGCCCTTCTTTAAACCTGCCTTTTTCAGATAGCACTCAACTAGATTCTCCATTAAATGACCACCACGATTTTTGCGGCCATTGGAGTCCAGCCCAGTTTCAACGCCAGTGACGTAATCCACAAGATTATTTACTATGTGATTCTCCATCAAATCAAACAATCCGGTTTTGCGCATAAATTTGACATAGTCGTCAATGGTGCAATTCATTTTCTTAAAATGAAAATCAATCTGGCCTTCCGAATCCATCGCCATTATATCATATTCGCGCTTTGCAAGGAGTATTGGGATGCATTTAAGCGTTTCAGGGTAGTTGGCAAGGATATTTCTGAAATCATCTTCTATTCTCTTCGAACCAATGAGAGAGTTCAAAATGTTGAGAGGAATCCGAATGGCAGCAACATTCGAGAAAACTTTCTCAAAATTCACATAATATTTATAATCAGCTATAGATGGTCTAAAGGCTGCAAGCCACATGTCAAAGTTTCTCATATTACTAGACATTTACTACGTTAGAAATCAATATTTCAGAAATGGCCCCGCGTCCATCACCCTTGGAATTAATCATCCTTGCGGCAGAGACTCTCTTAATATTGAACATTTTGTAAAGGTGATCAAAGAAATCGTCACTATTGTCAATATTCTGCGGATCGGAATTACTGGCCACAAAAAGTGATTTGTTTGCCGCAATTTGGTCGCAAAAGTCACGAAGTCTCATCTGCTCAGCATCATCAAAACCATTCTTTGAGTAGGATGTAAATGCAGAGGTATCAGTCAAAGGTCTATATGGAGGATCGAAATAATAAATAACATTCTCTCCTGCATATCTACCTGTCTGGGCGAAGTCCCCGCAGAGGATTTCTACTCTTTGAAGTAATGCAGCATCTGCCTTCAATGTCTCCGCATCGCAAATTTTTGGATTTGAATATCTTCCGTGGGGCACATTGAACTTGCCTGTGGAATTAACCCGGTACAGTCCGTTGAAACAAGTTCTATTCAAAAAGATAAAAAGAGCCGCTGTTTCAACTTCTGTCTTTTCAGCTTCATTGAAACGCTCGCGTTGAGTCATAAAAAATTCCTTGCGTGCATCTGCGTTGAGTGGAAGATAATGCTCCTGAAGCTGCCCAAGTTCATCAATCAGCCTCTCAACTGAATTCTGAATAACACGATATGTGCAGATAAGTTCAGCATTAATGTCATTAATAACTGCCCTTGTGATATTGGGATACTCCTGCAGAATCCAAAAGAGAACTGCTCCTCCTCCAACAAAAGGTTCTATATACGTCACATTCTTCCTCTGGGACAGATCCATGGGCAAAGCTTTCTTGATATCCTCAAGAAGTTGGGTCTTTCCTCCTACCCACTTGACGAAAGGTTTCGCTGGATATGTGTAAATCTTCTTCATAATAAAACTACAGCTAGCGAATTTATAAAAAAAATGTGAATAAGCTAGAAATCCTCCACTCAACTCCACACAAATTCACTTAAGTTCGAGTCCGAGATCTCCCTAAAAATGGGGTACAAAATGGGGTACGATTTGAAAAAAATGCCTCTCAGAGTATCTGAGAGGCATTTTCAGTGGAGATGGGCGGACTCGAACCGCCGTCCAAACATCGCACCCGAAGGCTTTCTACACGCTTATTCCTTCATTGATTGTCGGAACCGGACTGCTGAAGGACAAGCCATCCGGAACTTATCTTCTGTATCTTAGGGTGCCTTAGAAGAGTCAACACCTGCAGCTCCCTAAAATGATACCCCGGTTGTCAGGCGGAGAGAGCAGGGGCCTGACGGGATACTCGTCTTCATCGCAGCCTTGGCGACAAAGATTAAGGTAGTAAACTTGGTTTACTTACGCAGCGAGTGCATAGTTGTTATTGCCAGTTATTGGCTTGAAGTCTGATATTAACGAGCCAGGCTACGAAGCTCGACGTGCTTACCGACAAATGTCAAATGCTGTCAAAACCAAAACATCCCCGATAATATTTGCAAAACTACAAAAAATAGACCAAAACCCAATAGAGAACTACATATATCTCATCCGTCACGTCACTGAATGGGAAATAGAACTCGGTAAAGACCTTCGAAAACAGAAATCATACCGAGAACCATTACAATAATCCCCGCAACTCTGTTAATCATGACAAGCTGCTTCAGACGCATCCTGTTCCTGAAATGATTGACACCGGAAGAGAGAACATACCACCACAAAACGGCACCGGTAGCCACACCCAGCAAAGTAATGGCAATCAAGTTCAACGGGTTCGAGCCGTCAGTATTGATACCGACAAAAGCGAACATGCCTAAAATCAGGAAAAAGGCACCCGGATTGGTTACAGTCATCAGGATGGTGGAAAAATAATCCTCCCAGTACCTCTTGCCTGAAGTCTTTACACGCTTGATCTGTTTGACAGGATTTGTAAAGAACAGCTTGAGACCGAACAGAGCAACAATGACACCGCCGATGACCATGACCCAGTTCCTGTACTCAGAAAGAAGCTGATGGACAAACGATAGACTGAACAACGAAATCGCTGCAAAAAAAGTATCAGTAGTAGTAGCCCCAAGCCCGGTAATAAAACCTGAATTCTTTCCCTTGCTCAAAGTTCTCTGAATACACAAGACACCGATAGGTCCCAACGGAATAGAAGCAAGAAGCCCAACAGTAAAACCTTTAAAAAAATCTACAATCATACTAATTCCGATCTTTATCCAACCCTAAATAATAATCCAATAAAAGCGAGAGGACATCCGGATTAATATCCTTTGCAAGAGTAACATTGTCACCATCCAAAAGATAAATCGCAGGGACATCCATCAAATCATACTTCTCAAACATTCCTGAAGCACGTTTGCTGTCCCAAAGGTCGTGCCAACCATAACTTTTCAAAGAAATATCTTTTCTCCATTTCTTGTTCCTGCCAATGTAAATCGCTGCAAACTCAACATCATAAGCACTATATTTGTCAAAAATCTGTTTCATGGCCGGAGTGACAGCCTCACACAATTCACAATCAGTATTATAGAAATAGAGGACCTTGTAAGTGCCACCCATGGAAGAGAGAAGGAACTTCTTATTGTCCGGAGTACGCAAGAGAAGATCAGAACACTCCTGACCCAAGGGATTACGCTTGAACATCTCAACAGCAAGAGCGGTCTGGCCAATAAAATCCTTGACAGATTCGAAATCGGCCCTAATTACACTCCCCGCACTCTTACCCCTGTCCGTAAAAGTAACCCCTTCCCACAGCTCAGGCCGAGAAACTATATAATTGGTAGCCAAATATGCCGCACCCTGCTGCAAAGAATAATAGACATTACTCTTGAAGAACTGGTACATGGTAAAAAAGAGCTCGTGGAAAAAATCAGGATTCGACTTTGACTCCTCGAAAAGGGAATCAATCTCACGATAAATGGAGAGAGTATCCGACTCCATCGCGTAAGGAGTAAAAATTCTGTCGAGAATCTGCTCAGTCTCGGACATTCGGCTCATCTCATTATCAATCACCTGCTTGAGCGAACTGGGAGTAAGCCTCCTGCCAATAATTATACCATCCGTATCAAAAAGGAAAAGCGAGGGAGTGGAAATCACGCCGTACTTCATGGCAAAATCCGACTCCATCTGAGGGTCCCAAAGATGAACCACTCTAACGTTAGCCGGAAGTTCAATCGGATTCACCAACTTTTTGAGGTAATCCATCCAATGCTCCAGATTATCCTGAGTATAAACCATATACAGAGTCAGACGGATATTTTTCAAAGAAGCCACATACCTGACAAGAGCCGGAGTAGTCCTTCTGCACTGCATGCACTCATCATCAAAAAAATAAAGGACAGAAAAATCATCTCCGGAAAAATCAACGCAGACAGACTCCCCATGAGCATCCTTCAAAGTTAGCTCAGGAGCCTTCATCCCTATAAGCGAAGAGCTGTTTAACTGCACAAAGAGATTCATTTCCAACCGGTCAGCCCCCTCAGGCAGAGAGCATCGGCCGTTGAGAAAATAGTTCTGAGCATAATAAATCGCTGCCTCCTCATAACCCATAATATCAGAAGTCCTATAAAACTTATAGGCATACCATGCCAACAGAGCACGCTCCTTATCATCCCGTGCAGTTGAAACTAAAATTTCAGATTTGGAAATGACATCAGCAGCACTCAGCCCGTCGAAATTCGAAAAAATAAAAGCGGCATCCTCATAACTGAGATACTCACGAGATTGCTCAACCTCTAAAGTATCAGACACCTCACTTGAAAATAGAGTAAAGCAGGACAATAAAGCCAATATGATAGACAACCCAAAATACTTCATTCAGAAAACATTACTCTTTGTTAATAAAATCATTGATGTCCACTCCCTTGGGAAGAAGAAGATTTACATCGCCACCATTGAGAAGAATATCCCTAACCACCGTAGAGCTGACGAATGAATATTCATCACTCGACGGCACTAAAAGAGTCCTAAAATCCTTTTCCAAGAACCTGTTAGCCTGATCAATAACCTTCTCTGATTCAAAATCCGCAGTAGTCCTCACCCCTCTGATAACAGCGCATGCACCTATCTTACGATAAAGATCGGCAGTGAGTCCGCTATACGATATAACCTCAATATCAGTACTCCCAAAAGAATCAGAGACCTCAACAGCCCTGCGAATAAGAGCCACCCTCATATCTACATCGAGCATACCCCTCTTCAGATGATTATAGCCTACAGCCACCACCACCTTATCAAAAAGAGGTGCCACCCGCTCCAGCACATCAAAGTGTCCTGCAGTAAAGGGGTCAAAGGATCCCGGAAACAGAGCTATCTTCATTTTTTCCTAAGTTCAGGGTAAGCAATCCTAACGTGATATATCTGATGGAGATGGTCCTTGAATATACGTTTGACTATCTCGATATCCTTAATCGAAATATCAGCCTCTACCAGCTGAGAATCAGTCAGACGCTTGCCAATAATATTCTCTACCAGATTGGAAATGCTTTCAGCAGAATAATCCTTGAGAGAACGAGAAGCAGCCTCCACCGCATCCGCCATCAGCACCACGACCTGTTCCTTGGTAACAGGCAACATTCCGTGATACGAGAAGGGTTCTGTATTTGCAGGGTCACCGCCATTATTGCAGTATTGGGCATAGAAATATAAAGTAAGACTCTTGGCATGATGTGTCTTAATAAAATCTATAACAATGTCAGGCAATCTATGCTTTTTGGCAATCTCTACACCATCATCTACATGCCGGATAATCCTTGAAGCGCTCTCCTCAGGAGAGAGATCCTTATGATAATTGACACCCGCAGGAGCATTTTCAACGAAACACTGAGGATTATTCATCTTACCGATATCATGATACATGGCACCCACCTGGGCAAGCATTGTATCACCGCCTATCTCCCTTACCGCCTCACCTGCAAGGTTGGACACCTGAAGTGAATGCTGGAAAGTGCCAGGAGCCTTGGTAGCAAGTTCCCTGAGAAGTTTGTTGTTGGTATCAGAAAGTTCAAGTAGCCTTGACTGGGATACCAGCATGAAAATCCTTTCAAACAGAAATACAAAAGGATAACATGCTATCATCAGCACTGAGGCGACAGCAATCCTGGAGACATCCTGCAGATTCTGAAGAGACATCGTTCCATCGCCCGATAGGACAATACCGACATAAGTAAGCAACATTCCTGCACAGACAAAGAACACATTCAGGAACTGCGACCACCCTCTGTTGAAATATTTGAAAGTTATCGTAACGATAATACCACCGACAAGGTTGATGAAAAAGAGCTCTTCACCTGAATCGTTAATAAACAGCAGCGGCAGCAACATAACTGTGTAAAGTGGAAATACATATCCGCGTCTGAAAAATATAGTCAGGTATATCGCTATAACAGTATACGGCACAAAATGCAGGAACGAAGGTGAAATACCCTTGACAACAACAGTAACTACAAAGATTAGCAGATAGAGGGTAAGAATGAAGTAGAGTTTGTTAAGCTGTACGAACACCTCTCTGTTCGTGTAATACAGCACAGCAACCATCAGTCCTAAAATCAGCAACGAGAGCAAGGCATGACCTGCAAAGATTCCGCCTATAGAACCTGAATATCCGAAAGTACTCTCATACTCAGCCTTGAAAGAGTCTAAGAGCTGTTCGATTTCAGCAGTTACAATCTCACCCTCGGAGACGATAAGATGTCCGGCATAGACCATTCCCTTGGTCGGAGAGATATAATCCACTGCCTCCTTATGAAAGAGATCAGTTTTGTACTCGTCATACAGAAGGTTAGGAACAATATAGTCAGAGAGCCTATACTCTGCAAAGAGGGAATCGGCATCTATATGTGGAAACTCTTCATTGAGCTTGACATGGATATATCCCATTGCTCTTTTGGGTGTGTAGAGTTCTGACAACAGAACCTCTGAAGCCCTCTTGTCCCTCTGGACTACAACGACCTCATCGCTCTGTCCCATATCCGGAACAATACCTACCTCATAGAACTTGCCCAACTGCTCGATAATTGCAAAGAGCACCTTGCTGTCTACCCCTTCCTTGCCCTGCAACATCTTGAGCCTCTTTTGCTGTTCAATAGAGACTGACTTGTCATAGTTATAATAAGGTACGACAAGTGAAGCTTTTTGCTCCTTTTCAGCCAGCAATTCAGACTCTGTCTTGAGAACAGGAAAATCAATCGGAGAGAGGAGAGTCTCGTAAGTCCATGGTCTTCCCCTCTCATACTTATATTTGAAAACTCCCTCTCTGGGGAAGAACAAAACCGTAATCAACAGCACTACCGATAGCGCCGTATAGATTTTGTAATTTTTGAAACCTTTCCTGTTCTCCATATCAAAGGATTAGTTAAGCATCAATTTTTGCATATTTTGCATTCTGTTCGATAAACTCTCTGCGTGGAGGTACATCGTCACCCATGAGCATCGAGAAAATTCTATCAGCTTCAGCTGCATTTTCGATGGTAACCTGACGCAGAAGACGGGATGCAGGATCCATAGTGGTCTCCTTGAGCTGAAGTTCACTCATTTCACCAAGACCTTTGTACCTCTGTACATAGATACTGTCATCCTTTCCCTTGCCTATCTCTTCAATCGCAGCGATTCTCTCCTCTTCAGTCCAGCAATATTTCTCCTCATTTCCCCTCTTGCTCTTCACCTTATAAAGAGGTGGCGTAGCGATGTAGACATACCCCTTGCGAATCATGTCAGGCATATATCTGAAGAAGAAGGTAAGAATCAGAGTGGCAATATGCGCACCATCGACATCGGCATCGGTCATAATGATTACCTTATGATAACGAAGCTTTTCGAGATTAGCAGCCTTGCTGTCTTCCTCAGTACCTATAGTAACTCCAAGTGCTGTGTAAATATTCCTGATGGTTTCGCTCTCAAGCACCTTGTGCTCCATCGCCTTTTCGACATTGAGAATCTTACCTCTCAAAGGGAGAATCGCCTGGAAATTTCTGTCTCGTCCGCTCTTTGCTGTTCCACCCGCAGAGTCCCCCTCGACCAGGAAGAGCTCGCACTTTTCAGGATCCCTATTGGAACAGTCAGCCAACTTACCAGGAAGACCTGCTCCTGACATGACAGTCTTTCTCTGAACCAGTTCCCTGGCCTTACGGGCAGCGTGTCTGGCAGTAGCCGCGAGAATCACCTTGTCCACTATGCTTCTTGCATCCTTGGGATTCTCCTCAAGATAAGATTCCAAAGCAGCCTTAGTCGCCTGTGATACAGCAGCATCCACCTCACTGTTACCAAGTTTGGTCTTGGTCTGGCCTTCGAACTGAGGCTCTGCCACCTTCACAGAAATGACAGCGGTAAGTCCCTCTCTGAAGTCGGAAGCATCCAGTTCGAACTTCAGTTTTGAAAGAAAACCATTCTTTTCGGCATAAGATTTCAGAGTCGAAGTAAGTCCCCTTCTGAAACCGGTAAGGTGTGTACCACCCTCTATGGTATTGATATTATTTACATAGGAATGGATATTCTCAGTATATCCGGTATTGTACTGCATCGCGATCTCAACGGGAATACCGCTCTTCTCAGTCTCCAGTGAAATCGGATTTCCGGTAAGTTTCTCACGTGTTCCATCGAGAAATGCAACGAACTCTGTAAGCCCCTTTTCAGAATAGAAAGTCTGGATATCAGGACCTTCGGGAACGGTATCTTCCATTGCATTGCGTGACTGTTCGACGATACGCTCATCCACAAGGGTAAGTCTGATGCCTTTGTTCAGGAAAGCAAGCTCACGAAGACGCGCTGCCAACACATCCCTGTCATACTTTGTAGTGGTGAAAATCTCACCATCCGGAGAGAATGTAATAGTCGTACCGGTATCCTCGCATTCACCGGCTACTCTGACAGGTCCCTTGGGAATTCCTTTGCTATACTCCTGAATGAAAATCTTGCCTTCACGGTGTATTTCTGCCTTGAGGTAAGTAGAGAGTGCATTCACGCAGGATACACCCACACCATGAAGACCTCCTGAAACCTTATAACTGTCCTTGTTGAACTTTCCGCCGGCATGAAGCACGGTAAGAACTACCTCGAGAGCGGAACGACCCTCCTTTTCATGGATTCCGGTGGGAATACCGCGACCATTATCCTCGACCCTGATAGAGTTGTCGGGAAGAATGGTAACCTTGATATCATTACAGAAACCCGCAAGAGCTTCATCAATAGAGTTATCTACAACTTCGTACACGAGATGGTGCAAACCTCTCACACCCACATCTCCAATATACATTGAAGGACGTTTCCTTACTGCCTCAAGTCCCTCAAGGACCTGAATACTATCGGCGGTATAAGAGCCTGCCGCCTCTGTCTTTTCTATTTCTTCCATCCTTTTATCTTACAATTTTCATTAAAAATACAAATCACAAAGATAGCAAAAAAATCCTAAATCTGCTGCTTCAATGACTCTGTAAACTCATCGATTTCCCTCATCATGCGAGGTATCTTTATCTGCTGGGGACAATGCTTGAGACACCTGCCGCATCCTATACAATGATCCGCCTGCCTGAGTTTGGGAACAGCCCTGTCATAACCGATGAGGTACTCCCTTCTTGCTTTTTTGTATTCAGAGGCAGCAGTGTCCAAAATTGCCCCCTCAGTAATACACTTGTTGTAGTGTGCAAAGACTGCCGGTATATTGACACCATAAGGGCAAGGCATGCAATACTGGCATCCTGTACAGGGGACGACAGGAAATGCTGCAATCTGATCTCCGGCCTCCAATAAGAATTCCAGCTCCTGCTGAGAAAGGGGCTCCAGAGGAGAATATGTAGAGAGATTGTCCACAAGATGCTCCATATATGTCATACCGCTCAGAACCGTCAGCACCCCAGGATACGATCCCGCAAAACGGAAAGCCCACGAGGCAACGCTATCCTTAGGTCTTTTCATCTTGAACTGCTGGGTTATATGCTCATTGACTTTAGCCAGACGACCACCCAAAAGAGGTTCCATGATAACAACCGGAATTCCCCTTGAGGAGAGCTCACCGTAAAGATATTCAGCATCTGCATCATTGACTGCATTATGCCAGTCCACATAATTCATCTGAATCTGTACAAAATCCCATTTCACCTGATCATGCAGCGAAATAAGATAATCAAAGACTTTTACATCACCGTGATAAGAAAACCCCAGATTGCGGATTCTGCCTGCACTCCTCTCCTCAACAAGAAAGTCGAGAATCCCGTTATCGAAAAACCTCTTGCGGAGCAGCTCCATACCACTTCCTCCCCCAACAGCATGGAGCAGATAATAATCTATATAATCGACCTGAAGCCTCTTGAAGGAATTATGATACATCTTCTTGGCTGCTTGAGTCGAGAAATCGTTGAAATTGGAAAGTTTAGTGGCAATAGTATAGCTCTCCCTCGGATGTCTGGACAAAGCTTTGCCAGTAGCAGGCTCAGACCACCCCTGAATATACAGAGGAGCCGTATCGAAATATGTAATTCCATGCTCTATCGCATAGTCGACCAACCTGTTGACCTCCTCCTGATCGATAACGCTCTGACCGTGCACTGGATTATCCAACAGTGGCCAACGCATACATCCATATCCCAGCAGGGAGACCTTTTCAGAGGTCTTTGGATTTATTCTGTATGTCATATCTCCTCCACCTGGCTTCAAAGCACCTCTGCCTGCTGAATCCTCTGAGCCACCGGCGGTACATCCTCCTGCCACAAGCGCAGCACCGGCTGCCCCGGCAATTTTAAGAAATTCACGTCTGTCTATCTTTTCCATAACTTTCAAAAATCAATCATTCAACAATATGTCTTTGATTTCCCTCAACATATATTGCACTATAAGGCCTTGAAGGACAATGATATTCACAGGATCCGCAACCGATACACCTGCTCTCGTCCACAGCTATGCCGCCATCAGTATAAGAGAGAGCTCCGACGGGACAGTGTTTGACACAGTTGCCGCAACGGCTTCCCTTGGCCACAAGGCAGTTTTCCTCCAGCCATACCGCATGCCCTATATGCACAGCACTCTTTTCGGCCCTGTCAATCTTTTTGATAGCTCCTGTAGGACACAAAGAGGAACATCTGGTACATTCGGGACGGCAATAGCCATTTTCAAAAGTCATATAAGGCTGCATAAACCTGTCAAGACTCTGCGAAGGGCGCAGGATATCTGAAGGACAAGATGTAATACACAGCTGACAGGCTGTACAATGGTCACTCAACCTTCTGTAACCGCCCGATCCCGGGGGAGTGACAGGAACCTTTCTGTTAGGCTGCCTCTTCTGCTCAATTACAGCAAGTCCCCCGTCAACCTTCTCCTTCTGAGCCTTGAGCATCGCGCTTGAGGCTAAAAGAGCAGTCAGGGAGATAAAGCTTCTTCTGGAAATCTCCCCCGCTGACTCCTCAACAATTTTGTTCACAGCACTATTATTCACCGCCTCCTTTTTCAAAGGAATCGATTTCAATGGTCTTAATTTATATGAAATAGCACCTGATTTACAATTACCCAGACAGTCAAAACAAACCACACACCTTGACATATCTATCTTGTGACTATCGCTGTCTATCGCACAGCTCTTGCACCTTTTCTCGCAGACCTTGCATTTGGTACACTTGGAAGAATCAATGACAGGCCTGAAAAGAGAGAATCTGGATATGGTACCAAGTATTGTCCCTACAGGACACACTGTATTACAATAGCCCCTACCCTCTCTCCATGCAAAAATAGTAACTACCACAAGAGTGACAACCGATATGCCCAGCACCGCAAACCCTTTGAACAGAACCTCCCTGCTATAGAAGAGATAACTGTCAGCCCTTTGGGCGATATATGCGAAAAGATTGTTTACCAACCTGTAAAGCGGGGCAAAGATCTCAGAGACGATCCTTCCGAAAGCTGAATAGGGTTCAAGAAGTGTAAAGATAGCCGGAATCCCTGCTACAAGAGTTATTATAAAGAGAACGAGGAATCCATAACGCACCAGAGAACGCTCCTTGCGATACTTGAACATGTATCTGTGTTTTTTTCTGGAGGTACTCAGATGCGAGACCACATCTTGAAAGATGCCCAGTGGACATATAACTGAACAATAGATCCTTCCGAATACAAAAGTAATCGCCACAGCAACCACCACCACTACCAAATTTAGCGAAAGCAGAGCCGGAATAAACTGAATATCAGCTACCCAGCCAAGCCACCTTTGTAGGAGTCCTGTAAAGTCAAGGAACAGCAACAATGCCGCACCAAAGAAGAGGACTGCCGATGCCACTCTGATTTTTCTTAACATAACCGATATATCATACTATTTTTACACATTCTGCACCATTGACAAAATCAAGTCGGTACCTCTGTCCGGTAAGAGGACAGATGGCAAATCCATCCCCGTCAAATTCAAGTTTTGCACCGGCACAGCTCATCCAGCCTATTCTGACAGCGGGATTTCCCACCATAAGGGCAAAATCCGGAACATCCTTTGTAACCACACTTCCGGCACCGATGAAGGCATAACAACCTATATTGTGTCCGCAGACCACCGTGGCATTGGCCCCTATCGTAGCCCCCTTGCCGATGAGAGTTTTGCGGTACTCGGATTTTCTGTTTACAGCGCTCCTGGGATTGACAACATTGGTAAATACAGCCGAAGGACCTAAAAAGACATCATCCTCGCAAACAACACCGGTATAAACAGAGACATTATTCTGAATCTTGACATTATTGCCGAGCACTACTTCCGGTGAAATCACCACATTCTGACCGATATTGCAATCGCGGCCGATAGTACACCCGCTCATAATATGGGAAAAGTGCCAGATTTTGGTACCGGCACCTATTTTACATCCCTGATCCACATAAGATGATTCATGGACAAAATAATCCTTATCGTTTTCCATTGAAGAATTCTTTGATAGCAGAGACAATATATTCAAGTTCCTCTTCACTCAATTCAGTATGCATCGGCAGGGAAAGGACTTGCCGACACAGCATCGAAGCATTATCAAGAGGTTCCGCAACCCTTGAGACAGAGGCAAATGCCTCCTGTCTGTCAAGCGTAAGCGGGTAGTAAACCATAGAAGGAATTCCTTTCGAGGCAAGGTACTCCTTGAGAGAGTCCCTCATATCCTCCAGCACTCTCAATGTGTACTGATGATACACATGGCTGCCTGATGGAGACTCCTTAGGTATAATAATCTGAGGAATATCCGACAGATGCATATCATAATAGGAAGCCGCATGACGCCTTCTCTGTATGTATTCATCCAGATGTCTTAGTTTCACATTCAGGACAGCAGCCTGAATGGAATCGAGACGTGAATTGCACCCGGTCACAGTATGCACATATTTCTTCTGCTGACCATGGTTTGCTATCATTGCAGCCTTGCGGGCAAGCTCATCATTGTCTGTATAGAGCGCCCCACCATCACCGTAACAGCCGAGATTCTTTGAGGGGAAAAACGATGTACAGCCAAAATCTCCGAAACATCCCGCACTCACCACTCTCGAATCACTGCAGGTGATACGTCCCCCTATCGACTGCGCATTATCCTCTATGACGAAAAGATTCTCCCTCCTTGCCACCTGCATGATAGCCTCCATATCACAACAGCGTCCGTACAGATGCACTGGAATGATTGCCTTAGTTTTAGGAGAAAGGGCCTTTTCAATATTGGCGGCCGTAATCTCAAAGGACTCAGCATCGACATCTGTCATCACCGGAGTAAGTCCCAAAAGTGAAATCACCTCAGCAGATGCAATATATGTAAAAGAGGGTACGATTACCTCATCTCCCGGTTTGAGCCCGAGCGCCATAAGCGCAATCTGCAGAGCATCTGTACCATTGGCACAAGTAATTACATGTTTGACCCCCAAATATCCGGCCAATGCATCCGCAAACTCCTTGACCTGAGGTCCATTAATAAACGCAGAGGAGTCCAGGACATCGGCAATGGCCCTGTCAAAACTCTCCTTGTCTCGATAATATTGACCCTTAAGGTCGACCATCTGTATCTTCTTTTCCATAATTACCTCCATCCGAAGGGGTGATCTGCTAAAGGAAGACGAGCTAAAGGGTGATAATCCCCCTTGAGTCCGATCGGAACGGCATTGCGAATCTGAGAGACGATTTCGATACAGTTACGCGCTTCGCTTATGCGGAATCCCTCCCCTGCTAAAATTTTCTTGTAACTCAGGGTATGAAGTTCGGTGAATCCCTGACTGAACTCGAACTCTTCACCATCGATCACAATACTTCTATACGTCCTCTTCTCTCCGTTTACTGCATTTTCGGGAAGATTGTCGGCATTGATACTGAGAAAATATCTTACCCTGGCACGCTTGAGTCCCAGATATCCCGCCACACGGTCATGGCTTTTGACATGTACTATATTCTCACTCACCGGACCGAAAATCCACTGTAGCATATCGTAAAAGTGAACACCGATATTGGTAGCCACACCTCCGCTCTTGCGGTCATCTCCCTTCCAAGAAGCATAATACCAATTTCCTCGCGAAGTTATGTAGGTCAGGTCGACATCATAAACCTTGTCCGCAGGCCCCTCGTCAATCTTCTTTTTCAAAGCGACAATGGAATCGTGCAGCCTCAGCTGCAGAATATTGTACGCCTTATGTCCGGTCTCCTCCTCAATCTTCAGCAGCGCATCCACATTATGAGGATTGAGAACCAGCGGCTTTTCACATATTACATCCACACCCATCCTGAGTCCGTAACGGATATGGGCATCATGAAGATAGTTCGGAGTACAGACAGAGAGGATATCAATCTGCCTGCCGCTACCCTTGAGTTTTGAACAGTGACGGTCGAAAAGCTCCATCTCGGTAAAGAATGCAGCGTCGGGAAAGTAACTGTCCATAATTCCCACACTGTCAAATTTGTCGTAAGCAGCCTGAAGAGTGTTACCTGTATCCTTGATGGCACGCAGATGTCTGGGAGCAATATAGCCCGCAACACCGATAATCGCAAAATTTTTCACCTCTGACATATAATCGTTAAATGTTAGTCTACAAAGATAGTATTTTATCAGAAAGATTTTATCTTTGTTACATGAAAAAAGAACGCATCATACTCATCACCGGTGCTACATCGGGATTTGGAAAGAGGGCAGCTGAATATATAGCCTCTAAAGGATATACCGTCTTTGGAACGGGAAGAAGAGCCCCCGAAGGCAGTATCGAAAACAATGTCCATCTGCTACGCATGGACGTAACCGACCCAGACTCCGTCCAAAGAGCAGTGGAGAGAATCATAAGTGAACATGGCAGAATCGATGTACTTATTAACAACGCAGGGAGCGGAATAGCCGGTTCACTCGAAATGGCAAGCACAGAAGATATTCATCTTCAGATGGATACCAACTTCTACGGGACAGTCAACGTAACCAAAGCCGTGCTGCCGCACATGAGAAGGGCTCGCAACGGCAGGATTATCTGCATAAGTTCTATTGCTGGATGCTTCTCTATACCATATCAGGGATATTACAGCGCATCCAAATTTGCCATAGAGGGCTTTTGCGAAGCGCTTGCAATAGAGGTCAGAAGATTCGGGATAAGGGTGGCAATCGTAGAGCCGGGTGACTTCAAAACAGGATTTACATCAGCCAGAAGGAGTTGCACCCACACCCTTGAAGAGCCCGACTACGCCGAATCATTCAGAAAGACACTGGCCTCCATTGAGAAAGACGAACAGGAAAACGGGGCAGACCCCATGAGAGTGGCAAGACTGCTGCTCAGACTCTCCACCAGAAAGCACATCAGATTCAGGAATAAAGTAGGACCGTTCATCCAAGTGACATTTGCCAGAATCGTACCCATCCTGCCTGACGCACTGGTAAGCCGTCTGGTGGCACTATTCTACTCCATCCCTTTCAGGAAAACTCCTGCCGGAAAGTAGATTAAGTCCCTTACGATACCTCAGATAGAACATAACCCCGGCTGAAGTAAGGCCCAGAGGGAACGAGAACCATATACCGACAAGTCCCCATCCGCATACAAAACCGAAAAAGTAAGCCGATGGGAGACTTATGACGAAGTATGCTATAAATGCATACATTGGAACCCTTTTGACATCATTTATTCCCCTGAGGGCATTCGAATAGTTACACTGCAGACCATCTCCGAACTGATACAGTACAAAGGGCAGCACCAAAGAGGCCACCATCACCCCTACCTCTTGGCTGTCACTGAAAAAACCGCCTATGTAGTCCTTCAGCAGAACAAGAGTCAATGATGCGCACAGAGCCATCACCATGATAATTCTGAACCCTGCACTCACATACCTCTCCACATTACGGAACTCTCCCCTGCCACAACAATTACTTGCAACCACAGCCACAGCCGCTGCCATTCCATAATAGAGCATATATCCTAACTGCCCCACGGTCAGCATAACCTGATGAGAGGCCAGAGACACAGTTCCTAACCATCCTACCATAATGGTACTCAAGTTAAAGGAGGCTGTCTCCATACCCATCTGCAGTCCTACCGGCATACCGGTTTTGAACAGAGTGCGCATAGAGGGAATATCGGCAGCACTGGAGTTGAACCCCTCCTTGAATGGTGCATAATATTTTTTTGTCATGAAAACAACAATAAGGGCAACAGCCATCAGAACCCTGCTGACAAGCGTTGCAACCCCAGCGCCTATAAGTCCCATCTCAGGAAAACCTACATTTCCATAAATGAGCACCCAATTAAGGAATACATTTATACAGTTTCCTGCCAGCAGGAAAACCATCGGTGTAACACTATCTGTAACACCCTCCAAAAACTGTTTGAATGTACTGAATATCAGAATAAACGGAATACTGATGAGCAATACTGCATAGTAAGGCCTTATCAAGTGCAATAGTTCCTGAGGCTGTCTCATCAGATGGATATTCAGGTAGAATATGTACATTATCCCTATAAGTACAAAAGAGAGAATAATGTTCAGAACCATCGAATTTTTAAGATCCCTCCCTGCCCCGTGCAGATCACCCCGGCCAAAATTACCACCCACCACAGGTGTAAGACCATAAGAGAAGCCTGTCGAGAAGATTATGGCCAGATTGAAAATATTGTTCACAAAACCTGCGGCACCCAGTTCCATCGTACCATAGTGGCCTATCATCATGGTATCGGCAAAACTCAGGAATATGATTCCGAGCTGTCCCACCATAATAGGCAATCCAAGTTTGAATAGATCTCTATATGTTTTCCATTTCATATCGGTGCCAAAGATAACAAGAATTCAAAAAAAAGAGCCGCCCTGTCCCAGGGAAGCCCTTTTTTCAATTAACCTAAAACTTAACCTATGAAAAAACTATCTGTCTTAAGGTTTTGCAAATGCTGTGCCAAACTAAAGACGCATGGAAACAATTTCTCTCGGAAAGGCACCCTTTACATCGTAGATAACACCTCTGTCAGATATCATCGACTTCAGGTCAAGGGTATGGAAGACGGTGTGGTTTACACAAAGCACTATAGCATCATACTTTTTAGAATCCTCATTTGGGAGAGAGTTCACCACCTTGACTCCATATTCAGCCATTGCATCCTCACTATCTACCCATGGATCACAGACTGTGATATTGTCTGTAAAGGAGGTGAGATAGTTGTAAATGTTCACCACCTTGGTATTTCTGATATCTGGACAATTCTCCTTGAAGGTAAAACCGAGAATGAGGATTGAGGAATCCTTGACACGGTTTCCATTGAGGGTCATGCTATTAACCACCTGGGAGGCGACATAGTTTCCCATCGCATCGTTTACACGGCGGGACTCTGTCATGATTCTGGGTAGAATGCCATGAAACTGAGCCTTCTGTATCAGATAGTATGGATCGACACTGATGCAGTGTCCGCCTACCAGCCCCGGACGGAACGGAAGGAAATTCCACTTGGTACCCGCCGCTTCCAACACATCCAAAGTGTCTATTCCGAGAGCGTTCATTATCATTGCCACCTCATTCATAAAGGCGATATTAACATCCCTTTGGGAATTTTCGATAATCTTGGCAGCCTCTGCCACTTTTATTGAAGAGGCCTTGAAGGTGCCGTTGAGAAGGACCGAATTGTAGACATTGTCGATAAATTCGGCTACCTCAGGGGTGGAGCCGGAGGTGATCTTCAGAATATGGGCCACTGTGTGCTCTTTGTCTCCCGGATTGATTCTTTCGGGAGAGTAGCCTAGGAAAAAGTCTTTGTTCAGTGTAAGCGAGCTGTACTTCTCAAGAATAGGAGCACACACCTCCTCTGTAACTCCGGGATAGACTGTAGATTCATAAACTACAATATCACCTTCGGAAAGGACACCGCCCACAGTTTCACTTGCCTTTTCAAGTGGCCTCAAATCGGGATAATTGTTCTCATTGACAGGAGTAGGAACCGTCACGATATAGAAGTTGCACGGTCTCAGATCCTCAATGTTGCATGTACAGAGCATTCCTGAATCCAATGCGCTCCTTATCTCCGGTGAAGAGACTTCCAGAGTGGAGTCTTCAGCTCTGTTAAGGGCTTCGACCCTTGAACTGTTGATGTCAAATGCCACAACAGGGTACTTCCTGGAGAATAGGCATGCCAAAGGAAAACCGACATATCCGAGTCCTATGACACCGATTCTCACATCTTTAATATCTCTTTTCTTCATATATTGATTATTAATTCATCCAAACTTCTTTTTGGAACATGATGGACATCGTTTTCATCCCTATAATATTTGAAGTTGTTTTCTTTCATCTCTTCAAGCACTACTGTCTCGTCCGGCTTGCCCAGTGCCAGAACCATGACTATTTTCAAATGCTCAGGTAATTCGAGAGCTTCAGAGATTCTCTCCCTTTTAATAGAGGCAATCATACACCCGCCCCAGCCCAGTTCCACAGCCCTGAGCATCATACTCTGGGCAACGATACCGTCATTGCAGAAATAAGAAGGAGAGATGGATGTATCGTGTAGGATGACAATGTAACCGGTGGGTCTCTCCTTTTCAGAGGGACCTTCCCATTGAGTGAGGAACGCTGCCCATGTCAGCTCTCTGAAGATTACAGAGTTGGTGGAATCATCACAGCTAATAAAAAACTTCAATGGCTGGATATTCATTCCTGACGGGCACAAGCGCGCCGCATCCACTATCTTCAGTAGGTCTTCACGGGTAATCCTTTCATCCTGCCTGAACCGTCTGTAGCTTCTGTTGCGAAGGAGTGCTTCTGAAACATCCATAGCGGGGTCAGATTATTTCATTTATTGAGATAATGCGAATATCTTTACGTGGTCTGTTCCTCTGGTCTACTGCAGTGGCCGCAATCTTGTCGATAACTTCGAAACCCGAGAGTGTCTCACCGAATACAGTGTACTGACCGTCAAGATGTTTGCAGTGCTCTGGATTATGTACTATATAAAACTGAGAGCCTGAAGATTCGCGTTCAGGGTTGACATAGTCTCCCATTCTGGCAGCAGCCACTGCTCCCTTCTTGTGTGTGAGTCCTTCACGAAATTCTGCAGGAATGGTATATCCGGGGTCACCTTCTCCATATCTGTCAGCATTGAGGGTGTCGCGTGTCAGGGGGTCTCCTGTCTGAATCATAAAATTATATATGACCCTGTGAAAAAGAAGGCTATCGTAAAAATGCTGTGCGACAAGTTTTCTGAAGTTATCCCTGTGCAGGGGGGTCTCTTTGTAAAGCATTATTACTATTGTTCCCTCAGTAGTGTTGATTTCGAATATAGGCTCTTCGTATGAAGATGTTTTTGATGTTGTTGTATCCATGGTTGATAATATATTTTTTGTCGAGTCACTATCCTGATTATCAGAACTTTTAGATGTATTCCTACAGCCACATGATGCAGTCACAAGTGTGGTGATGACTAAAAATGAAAATAAAATATTGCAATTCATACCTGACTTTTACTTATCTTTGGTTAATTTTTTGCAAATATAGTGAAAAAATATCTTTCTTATTTGATTTTTTTATTTCTGTCTGTCCAATGGACATGTGCACAGAGTGTGGGACTGGTTCTTAGCGGAGGCGGTGCCAAGGGACTTTCACATATCGGCGTGATCAAGGCGTTGGAGGAAAATGAGATTCCTATAGACTACATAGCGGGAACCTCCATCGGTTCCATCGTAGGAGGTTTCTACTCCATCGGTCTCTCTCCTGATGACATGATAACACTCTTCAAATCAAAAGATTTCGAGTCATGGTACAAGGGTTACGGCAAGAGAGAGTTCTACTCTTACCTCTACGAAGGCTACCCTACTCCGGCCATGCTGACGCTCAACATGGGGTGGAAGAAAGGACCTGACGGTGGTCCGAAAATGAAACTCCCCACCAGCATTGTCTCCCCCTTCCCAATGGACCTTGCGGTAATGCAACTCTTCTCAAATGCATCGGCTGCAGCGGAATATGATTTTGAAAACCTTATGGTACCGTTCTTCTGCCTCTCCTCCGATGTTCAGAAAAAAAGTTCGTATGTGGCCCGCAAAGGAGACCTTGGATCTGCCATAAGAGCATCCATGACATTTCCCGCCTATTTCAAGCCCATCATGATAGACTCTGTCCTTCTGTTTGACGGAGGGTTCTACAACAATTTCCCGTGGGAACAGATGGTCGAGTTCTACAACCCCGATGTCCTTATCGGAGCCAAATGTGTAAAGGGCGATAAGATGATTGTCGACCAGGATGATGTTTACAAACAGGTGGAAATGATGATGACAGTGGATACAGACTACGATATTCCGGAAGAGAATGGTGTGCTGATATCCGGAGTCTACGACTACTCATTGCTGGAATTCGACAAGGTAGACGAACTTGTGAAGAAGGGCTATGACAACGCAATGGCCCAAATGGACAGAATAAAGGAGATGGTAACATCCAGAAGATCCTTAGAAGAGGTTACACAGAAAAGAATAGCATTCAGACAAAAATGCCCCGATCTGGTATTTGACAGCATCTGTGTCGAGGGAGATCTGAGCCAGGCACAGAAGAGATTCATTTCCGGAACTATCTCTGACAAGAGAGATACATTTACGTTCGCACAGGCGGAGAAGGGTTATTACAGACTTCTCTCCACCAAGACTATCCATTCAATCTACCCTACTGCTAAACTGAATGCAGACTCGCTCTTCACTCTGCATCTGGCCACCACTCCTAAGAATTTTTTGACTTTTTCACTTGGAGGCAATATCTCCTCCTCATCGCTGATGCAGGGCTATTTAGGAGTATCGCATACCCACTTTTCCGCCCACCCGTGGAATGCAGCCGTCAACCTCGACATTGGAAGGTTCTTCACCGGACTCGGACTCTACTTCAGGCAGCATATAGGCATAAAGCCTCTCTTCCTTTATGAAGTGATGATAAATATTCACCAGTTCGATTACCTTACAAGCAGCCAGAACATTCTCCTCAACTACTCCCTTGCCGGCAATATCAGAGAGAGGGAATACTACTGCACAGTCAACGCTGGTACCCCGGTATGGTACGATAAGAGCATACTCTTAGAGTTCGGAATGTCGGCCGGTATAAACAAATACAGATATTTTCCCACCGACAGCTATACCAAATACGATACCCCGGACAACACCCTTATCGCTTATCTGACACCCCGCGTAAAGATAGCGCAGACCACTTTGAATTACAACAACTACCCCACTTTTGGAAAGAAAAGATACATCGAAGCAAGGTATGTCTATGGCAAAGAGAAACACATCGACGGTTCGATATTCGAAAACGAGGAAGATCTCTTCTCGCCTCAGCTACACAGTTTCTTCACATTCAGAGCGCGGTTCGAGGACTATTACGACATATCGAAATGGTTCTCCTTAGGTTATATAGCAGAGATTGTCCTTTCGTCCTACTATCAGATGAACGACTACATCTCCACCATGCTGATTACCCCCGCTTTCCAACCCACAGTCCATTCAAAGACCCTGATGATAGGAGGATACAGAGCCCCCAACTATCTGGCTGCCGGCATTTATCCTATCTTTAAAATAAACGAATCCCTCTATTTTCACCTTTGTGCCGCCTATTTTCAGCCCTATAAATCGATCAATATGGGTCCCTCAGGCTCTCTGGTCTATTCAGAACCTTTCAGCAGGGGCGGATTCCTTGGAAACGCCTCATTCGTATGGCAGTCTCCTATCGGACCGATCTCTTTAGGCTGCTCATATTATGAAAAGGCAGAGGGAGTAAAGTGGTACCCTTCATTCAATATCGGGTTCCTGATATTCAGAGAGCACGGTTTGGTAAATTGATTTTATGGAACTTAAATCTGTTGTTAAAAAACTTGCATCCGAAACGGCTATATACGGTCTCAGTACTATTCTTGCCCGTTTTATCAACTTCCTGTTTCTGCCCCTTTATACATACCACCTGACGACTGCCGACTATGGTGTACTGACGGAGTTTATGGCATACATTGCCGTATTTCAGGTAATGCTGACAATGGGCCTTGAAACCGGCTGTTTCAGATATGCCAACAAGGATGGGTACAACCCGTCAATGGTCTTTTCCGGTGCCCTATCAATGGTGGGAGGTGTCGGCCTCCTGTTTATGGTACTCTTGTCGGCATTTTCCGGACCTCTTGCCAAGGGAATGGGTTACGAAGGATTCGAGAACTGCTATTATTATATAGGTGCAATTCTTCTGTCAGATTCACTGACCGCAATATTGTTTGCAAGACTAAGATACCAATACAAGGCGTGGAAATTTGCAATTTTCAAGACGATAAAAATATTTACCGAAACCGGCTGCAATGTCCTGCTCTTTCTTTTCTTTCCCAAATATGCAGAAGCGCACCCCGATACATTTCTACTGGACTTGGTAAGTGCAACACCCGACTTCACATATCCTGTGTTCTCGATTCTCGTGAGCGCCGCAGTTGCCCTGCTTCTTTTTATCCCCGACATTATAAAGACCGGATTCTCCTTCGAGACAAAAACCATCAAGAGTCTTCTCAAATACTCCCTGCCTTTGATGATAGCCGGACTCCCCGGGGTAATGAATGATTTTCTGGACAGACTGCTATTCAGATACTTCAATGTCGATGACACACTCTGGCGGTCGGATTTAGGAATCTACCAGGCAGCGGTGAAGGTCGCAGTGATAATGTCCCTCTTCGTCCAGATGTTCCGCTTCGCCTCCGAGCCTTTCTTTTTCGCAAGAGCGGCCGACAAGGATATGAAGCGCATCTACTCTAAAGTAATGGAGTACTTCGTAATGTTCTGCATGTTGGTATTTCTTGGAATTGTATTCTATATAGACATAATACAGCTGATAGTTGGGCGTGATTTCAGGGCAGGAATGGAGATTGTGCCGATAATGCTCCTCTCGTACATGATGCTCGGAATGCTGTTCAACGTCTCGATGTGGTACAAACTCTCCGACAAATCGGGTTATGCCATCGTGATTACATCAGTAGGACTTGTCGTCACTGCAGTTGTCAACATCCTCTTCCTCCCCAAATACTCTTACCACGCGGCAGCCTGGGGACACTTCTTGAGCTACTTCACGATGCTGGTAATAAGTGCACTTTTAGGAAACAAGTACTATCCGATACCGTATTCATGGGGAAAGATAACGGCAATTATCCTCTTTGGCCTGGCTATACTGGGAGTTGCCATGCTGATACCCGCCACCCTGCCCACATGGCTGGTGTTTGTCATAAAGAGCCTGCTTATACTCATATATGTAGCGGTATTGGCATTTACAGAATATTATAAAAGAAAAAAAGTCAGAGTATGATGGAAAATTTGAAAATCAAAATCGTTAACACTTCGTCACTTCCTCTTCCCCAATACTCCACCTCTCTTTCAGCAGGGATGGATCTGAGGGCAGATATTGAAGAGCCCCTCACCATTGCACCATTGGGAAGGGTACTTGTACCCACAGGAATCAGAATAGAACTTCCGGAGGGATATGAAGCCCAGATCAGACCCAGAAGCGGTCTTGCAGCCAAACATGGAGTAACAGTCCTCAACACCCCCGGTACGATCGACGCTGATTACAGGGGCGAGATAAAGGTGATACTCGTAAATCTTTCAGATACCCCTTTTACGTTTCAAAGAGGTGAAAGGATTGCCCAGATGGTGATTTCGTCATACACACGTGCAGAATGGGTAGAAACAGATGAGTTAGGTGAAAGCGCAAGAGGTGAAGGTGGATTTGGACATACAGGAGTAAAATAGCAAATTATGACTGACCTTAAGATAATAAGAGAGCTGCACGCGCTGTTTATGGAGTGTAGCGGCGGAGTCACTACAGACAGCAGAAATGTCGCCAAAGACTCACTCTTTGTAGCCCTCAAGGGAGAAAATTTCGATGGCAACAAGTTTGCAGACCAAGCTCTGGAACAGGGGGCAAAGTATGCTCTTGTGAGCAGCGGCTCCCCCTCTGACAGAAAATTTTTCGTTGAGGATACCCTTGAGGCACTGCAGACTCTTGCCATGTACCACCGCTCGAGATTCGATATACCGGTCATAGCACTCACCGGAACCAACGGCAAGACCACGACCAAAGAGCTGATTACAGCAGTCCTCTCATCCACATTCCATGTAACCGCGACACAAGGAAATCTGAACAATCACATAGGGGTGCCCCTCACACTTCTGAGAATCAACTCAGATACAGAAGTGGCAGTGGTAGAGATGGGAGCCAACCATCCAGGAGAGATAGCCCTGCTTGCCAACATCGCCCTTCCCAATGCCGGTCTTATAACCAACGTAGGAAGCGCCCATCTGGAAGGCTTCGGAAGCTTTGACGGAGTAAAGAGAGCCAAAGGAGAGCTCTACGACTATCTTCAAAGGACAGCCGATTTTGTCTTCTACAACGCTGATGACACGATTATCACCTCAATGGTGGAAGCAAGACCTGACCTGAAGAGGATTCCATACGGTGTCAGCTATTCAGGAGCTGAGATCATCCCTGCCCAGCGCCAGAATCCTTTCCTAAGACTGAAACTCAATGACTCCTATACTTTAGAGAGCCATCTGGTCGGCAACTACAATGCCGACAATGTAATGGCTGCGCTGGCTGTTGGAGAGTACATGAAGGTTGCCCCCGACGCAGCAAGAAAAGCGATTGAATCGTACACCCCATCCAATCACCGTTCACAGCTGTTCAGCACACAGGATAACATGCTGATACTCGACACCTACAATGCCAACCCGAGCAGCATGAAAGCCTCGCTCGATAATTTCAGAAATAGTGCATTTGAATCAAAAGGTGTGATTTTAGGAGATATGCGGGAGCTGGGCAAGGAATCTGCTGCCGAACATCTTAAAGTACTCGAGTTCCTCAGAGACTCCTTTGCAGATACCCTTTCACCCGTAATTCTGGTCGGAAGCGAGTTCTCCTCATTTAAGAAGGATTTCCCCCGATTCTCTTTTTTCACAGATGTGGATGCTTTGACAGACTTTCTGACAAATAGCAAAATCGCAGGAAAGACCCTACTGCTGAAAGGGTCTCATGGAATCAATCTGCCCAAGGCAATTAACACTCTCTAAGAATGACAACAAGAATGTCGACAGCTGTAGTGATTCTGAACTGGAATGGTCTGGATTTTCTGACCAAATTCCTTGAAGGTGTGGTGAGAATGACCCCACAGGCAAGCGTAATAGTGGCTGACAACGGATCCGATGATGCTTCGCTGGAATGGATAGCCGAGAACTTCACCAGCGAGCAGGTGCGTGTCATCGCAATGGACAGGAATTATGGATTTACAGGCGGCTATAACAGGGCTCTTGCAACCCTGGATGGAGAGTTTGACTATTATCTGCTGCTCAACTCCGATATCGAAGTAACTCCCGGCTGGCTGGCTCCTTTGGTCGAATTCATGGATTCTCATCCTGAATGTGGTGCGTGTGCACCGAAAATCAGAAGTTGGCATGAGAGAGAGAGTTTCGAACATGCCGGAGCCGCAGGCGGATACATTGACAGATTTTACTTCCCATATTGCAGGGGCAGAATCATGGACTATGTAGAAAAAGATCGCGGGCAATACGATGATCCGGCCAGTTGTTTCTGGGTCTCCGGTGCAGCCTTCATGGTAAGAAGTTCCCTTTGGAGGCGGCTGGGTGGTCTTGACGAATCATTTTTTGCCCACATGGAAGAGATAGATTTCTGCTGGAGAGCACAGCTTCAGGGATGGCAGGTTTGGAGTATCCCCTCATCTGTGATATACCATGTCGGAGGGGGCACCCTTCCTAATAATTCTCCACGTAAAATATACCTTAATTTCAGGAACAATCTTCTGATGATGTATAAGAACCTGCCTACCAAGTGGCGTGGTCCGCTAATTTTCGAACGTATGCTTATCGACGGTGTGCTTGCCACGATATATCTGGTTACAGGAAAGCGTGAATTTTTCAAAATGGTAATCAGGGCTCACAGCGATTTCAGGAAGATGAAGAAAAACTGCGTTGCATCAGAACGCACTGTTAATCTTAAGAGGCCGCACGGCATTCTTTTTATCAGAAGATTTCGTATATTTGTAGAAAACTAAAAATGTATCTATTATGTTGAAAATCGGTGATGCAATGCCACACTTTGAAGTGGTTGACCAGGATGGTAATGTAGTCTCTTCAGAAGATTTCAAAGGCAAGAAGACTATCATATACTTTTACCCTAAAGATAACACAAGCGGCTGTACAGCAGAGGCTTGCAGCATTAGGGACAATTACGACAGATTCCTCGCGGAAGGATACAACGTAGTGGGAGTAAGTAAGGATTCAGCTGCATCCCACAAGCGTTTTGCCCAGAAGTATGAACTGCCATTCACCCTCCTCTCAGACCCATCGACTCAGATTCTTCAAGATTTCGGTGCCTGGGGTGAAAAGAAAATGTATGGCAAAGTCTCCATGGGCACATTGCGCAAAACATTCATCTTCAATGAAGAAGGCATTCTTGAAAAGATTATCGAAAAGGTCGACACCAAGAACCATGCGTCACAAATTCTCGATTAACGCCAATATAATGTTACCATGGTAAAGGTCTTTTGTAAAAATACTGGAACTGTCAAAGAATTCAAAGAAGGAACTACGCTGTTGGATATGGTTCCACACTTTGAATTCGAGAAGCCTTATGCAATCATCTCTGCCAAAGTGAACAACATCTCCGAAGGACTGAAATACCGCGTTTTTAACAACAGGGATGTGGAGTTCCTTGATTACCGTTCATATAGTGGCAGGAATGTCTACTGCAGGTCACTCTGTTTTCTTCTGTGCAAGGCAGCCCGCGACCTCTTCCCTGCATGCAGGATTGTCTTGAGAAGACCCATTTCAAAGGGTTATTACTGTGAACTTGTAAAGGGGGACGGCTCAAATGTAAACCAAAGCGATGTCGACAAAATCTCTTCACGCATGAGAACCCTCGTAGAAGAGAACATTCCATTCAAAAGAAATGAAGCGCGAATAAGCGATGCAATCAGTCTCTTCTCCGAGTTGGGTTACGAAGACAAAGTAAAACTCCTAAAGACAAGCGGAGAGGTCTATATCAGCTATTATACACTCGGTGATACGGCAGATTACTACTACGACTCTTTGGTCCCCTCTTCCGGTTACCTGAAGGTATGGGATCTTTCGCTCTATAAAGGCGGGCTTCTCCTCAGGGTACCGGACCGTCACAGGCCTGACGAGCTTGCACCTTTCCACGAACAGCCCAAGACATTCGAAATCTTCAAAGAGACTCTTTCATGGAACAGAATTATGGGACTGGACAATGTAGGTGATGTAAATGAGGCCTGTCTTGCCGGCAAGGCGACAGATCTTATCGAGGTCGCAGAGGCACTGCAGGAGAGGAAGATTGTATGGATAGCAGAAGAGATCAAGAAACGTTACTACGCCCCGGAGAACCCCATACGCATAGTACTTATTACCGGACCTACAAGCAGCGGCAAAAGCACCTTCTGCAAAAGGCTCAGTGTGCAATTGAAGGCCTGCGGACTAATCCCGGTCTCTTTCTCCACTGACGACTATTTCGTCAACAGGGTCGAGACACCGCTGCTGCCCGACGGAAGTTATGACTTTGACAACTTTGAAACCGTCGACCATAACTACCTTCAGTCTGATGTCTTGAAACTTCTCTCTTTAGAGGAAGTGGATGTCCCGGAGTATAACTTCGTTACAGGCTTGAGAGAATTCAATGGCAAGAGACTCAGGCTCAAGGAGGGCTCTGTCCTTTTGATAGAGGGAATTCACGCCCTTAACCCCATGTTGCTCGACAAGGTGCAGGATAACCTTAAGTTCAAGATCTTTATCAACACCATAACGAGCATTTCACTCGATGACCACAACTGCATACCCACCAGTGACAACAGACTGCTCAGAAGAATCGTAAGAGATTACAACAAAGGGGCCTTTACCGCAGTAGAGACGATAGCCAACTGGCCCAACGTCAGAAGAAACGAAGTCAAGTGGATCTACCCCTATCAGGAGGAGGCCGACGTACTGTTCAACTCTTCCTATCTGGTGGAATTCGCCGTCATGAGGAACCATGCTGAGGCTATACTGTCTACAGTTCCTAAAAACTGCCCTGAATATGCCGAGGCTTTCAGACTGCTGAAGTTCCTCCATTACTTCGTTCCTGTCTCCGACAAGGACATACCAAAAACCTCCTTCATGAGAGGATTTATAGGAAGTTAGCAGTGATTTGAAACTAATTTTTTGTATATTTAGCGAATAATTTTTAAAATTGCGCGCTTATTTGACATTTTTGAATTAGACTTTAGTAAACTTATTTAATTACCTATTTATTATCAGTATGTTTAAACATTTTAACTCTATCAAGATGATCATCGCTATGGTGATGGGTCTTGTTATCGTTGCATCCTGTGAAAAAGAAAAACAGGAAAGCAAGGAAACAACTGTAACTCTCGAACAGGTATCAGTTGGTCTCACATCTGTGAAGTTCTCAGTAACTTCTACCAACGCTCTTTCAGCAGCGTATGTAATCTATCCTTCTCTTTCTGTAGAATCTGCTCCTGCTGCAGGTGAAATCTTTGGAACAGGACATAGTGTCACACCTAACACCACACAGGAAGTTCTTGTAGAAAATCTTGCACCTTCTACTTCTTACACTGTTGCAGCCGTTGCCAAAGGTGAAGACGGTCAGTTCTGCGAAGTGAAGACTCTTGTTCTTTCAACTGAAAATAGTGAGGATCTCTATACATTCTCTCTTGCTACAGAAGGTGAAATCCTTGACAACGAATTCTCAGTAA
The DNA here is from genome assembly GCA_029010575.1 of Bacteroidales bacterium. Lineage (GTDB taxonomy): Bacteria > Bacteroidota > Bacteroidia > Bacteroidales > UBA932 > Coprenecus. The sequence goes on from JAQXKS010000066.1 coordinate 34,889, forward strand.
AAGTAACTCCCAGCGACGAAAATGCTTACTGGAACTACGAACTTATAGAAAAAGGTCAGTATGACGGCAAGAGCGACGCTGAAATCCATGCAGAATTCCTTCGTCAGGTTAAAGCGATTGCAAGCAACGAAGGTCTCTCACTCCAGGAAGTCCTTGCAAGAGGTCTTGTTAAGGGAGAAAATGTAATACCTTGCACAGGTCTCTATCCTCAGACCTCATACGAATTCCTCGTTTACGGTGTCGATCCCAATGAAGGTTTCATCACATCAAAGGTTGAAAGAATAGAAGTAACCACCATTGCACAGTTCCTCAGACTCGGAATCGTTGTTGAAAACATCACCAATGTATCAGCAGACGTGACAATCAACGCTTCTAACTACGATGATACCTACTACGCATTTACAGGTTACTGCGCCCAGTACCCCGACATGACTTTCGAACAAATCGCTGAAGCTACTATAGCAGAATGGGGCTCTATGTTTGATGCAGGTTACGGTCTTGCACAGGGTCCTCAGCAGTGGCAGAATATCTCTCTTGTAGGAGGAACAGAATGTTTCGTAATTGCATTTGGCTACAAACCCGGTGAAGGTCTCAGCACACAGGTAGTAGGTGAAAAATTCACCACTGAAGCCGCTGGTGATCCCAACGAATTTACACTTACATTCACTATCACCGACACACAGGCTGAAAGAGTACTCTACAAAGTAGAACCTTCTGACAACTCTGTATTCTACATGACAGGCTACTCAGTAAAATCTGAATTCAATGAATCAGAATGGGCTGAAGAACTTAAGACTTTCCTCGACGCTTACCTCGCAGACTACAAGGAAACACGTAATCCCAACGCGATCATGGAAAATGTTGTAGAGTCTGTATGCTACAGAGGCAAAGGCAGCAACAACGGCATGACAGGTGAATTCGTGGAATATGAATTCTCAGCAGTTCCCCTCGAACCCGAAACAGAATATACCATCTTCGCAGTAGCTGTAAATCCTCATACCGGAGCAGCCGGCAAATTCTCTACCGTAGACGTAACTACCCCCAAGGCTGACTATAGCGACTCTTATGTAAACCTCGAATATATGGGATGCTTCAGCCTCGAAACCCTCCAGGAAGGCGGATACTTCACCTCATCTACCCCTCAGTCCGGCAAACTCGTTATGGTACTGAAGATGGATGCATCTGCAGGTGTTGAAACCGTTAAGGTTAAGACCCAATTCTATAGCGAATACTACGATGGTTGCGTAGATTCTGAAATCATTGATATGATTGAACCTTACTGGGATGTTACCTACACCGGTTCTGAAATCGCTGAAAATCCTTATATCTTCCTCTACTTCTACGACGGTTCATCAACCACTTATGGTCTTGGCGTAGATTCAGAAGGCAAATATTCAAAGATGGCAAGGTGTACTGTTAACATGAAGTCAAGCGAATGCGGTACACTCGAAGATTTCGAAGTATTCGTAAAGGCTAACGAAGAAGCAAGACCTTCAAGCGTACTTGCTCCTAAGGGAAACACAGAACTTCCTGCAGCTAAAGAAATGACTTCAAAGTTCATTCTTAAAACAAATAGATAATGAGAACTAATTCATTTATAAAACTTCTCATCTGTTCTTTGCTTTCAGTTGCCCTTTTCTCATGTAAACCTGAGAACAAGAGCGCAAAACTGATGATTGACCAGACTGAGATCAGTTTTAGCGAAGACGGTGGATTCGGTCGCGTTACTTACACTCTTCTCAATTCTGAAGAAGAGATAGAAGTAATCAACCTTCCACAGTGGATTGAAAATGTTACCACTGCTATCAAGGGCGAAGTCTCTTTCGTAGTGGCTTTCAACCCCGGTGCTGAACGTTCAGTAGAACTCTCTCTCAAGGCAGGAGAATCTGAAGGTACCGTGACCATCAAACAGGATGCTTTCAGACCCTACCCTACCCGCGACTTCCTTCTCTACAAGAAGTTCGTTGCCACATATGCTGAATTCTTCCCCGATGAAACGATTATGGCAAAGTTCATTGACCATGGTAAGGAAGGTCAGTACTATGACACCGATAACAGTGGCAAATGTATCACCATGACAGCCAGAGAGTGGGGCGAACAGCAGGCAGGTTACTACAATGAACTTTATCCAGATCAGGAACCTGTTTCAATGGAAGACTTCATGGGATTCGACTACACTCCTACCAATCCCAGCCGTTACTACCTTACCTATATGACCATCAGTGGCAATGGTAGAGTAGAAGCATGGTCTGGCGTTGAGGCTACAGGTGGTGGAGTACTTGTAATGCAGTTCTGTGGTGACTCTTTCGATTATGATGAAAATACCGGTATCATGACTTTCGAATCACTTCACAATTCACTCTATACCTGTGAATGTAAAGTTCAGCTTGAAAGACAGACCAACGGACAGATTACATACGAAGTTATCCAGTTCAAGAACGGTGAATACGAAGCTTCAATCGGACTTGGCGACATGTTCATCTACAACCTCCAGTTTGCTTGCTGGAAAGAAGAAGATGTAAAATGGCAGCCTTGCAAGAAGATCGTATTCCACTGTGACATTGAAGACCTCGTAGAATAATACACTCTACCCTATTTAAGGGTTTAAATCTTTACTTTAGAGCCTGAAAAGCCAAATTGACTTTTCAGGCTCTTTTTATTGTTACTCTTTTTGTTTTGGGGGGGGGGAGTTTTTTTTAATAACTTTGTAGTAATAAGTACGCTTTACCTAATTATTTATTTATTAACACTAGTGAAATATGAAAAAGATTTTCTATTTAATTAGCCTTTTTGCACTTCTTTCAGTATTGACAAGTTGCAATAAGAAAGAGATCGAGAGCAGACAGCCTCTATCTGATGAAGATAGCGTGTTGTATCTGATTGACTATTGTTCTACATTTGATAAATCTATAATTCCTTCAGTTATTGTTGGAAAATGGTACCCATACTGCGAAGTTTCCAAGTCAGAAATGCAGGATGAGCGTCTTACCTTCCCCCTTTTGTTCGGTAAGCCTTGGCCAGGCAAAGGAACTGCCGATTACACTTTCTCAAATGACAAGACTTGTTTTTACCATTACTCTGCCGATGTCGGACCGGATGAAAACGATTACACCGGAGAGTTCGAATGGGTGTATGACGAACAGTATAGTCTCTTGACTATCCGTAGCAAAGAGGATCCTAACAATATTATCTTCCAATATAAAATCATAGGATACAAAGATGATATGCTTGTCTGGAAATACGTAGATCCCATAAACAGCTGCATCATAAAAGTAATCTTGAGAAATCACATTTAAGCTATAAGCGTCTAAAGTCCTTAATTTTTATTTATCTTTGCGCCTTGAAATTCCCGGACATTTCCCGGTTATCATTGGTAAAACTGAAAATTATGGATTTGAGCAATGCCCACAAAGCACACCCTTGGCATGGAATAAGCCTGGGTGACAAAGTTCCAGAAGAGGTCAGAGCATTCATCGAGATAGTTCCGACAGATACCGTAAAATACGAGGTAGACAAAGAATCAGGATACCTCTCACTCGACAGACCTCAGAAATTCTCCAACATTGTTCCCTCGCTATATGGTTTTCTTCCCCGAACATATTGCGGGCCGAAGATGGCCGAACTGACCAACAAGGCTCTTGTAAGGTTCGATATTGAGGGAGACGGAGATCCACTTGACGTATGTGTCCTCACGGAAAAAGATGTCACACATGGAGATATCATCGTTAATGCAAGGCCCATCGGCGGTCTTAGACTTCTTGACCATAACCAGGCGGATGACAAAATCATAGCAGTTCTGAAGAACGATGCCGTCTACGGAGCGATAACCGATATAGAACAGGTTCCATCCGGAATCATCCGAAGGCTGATTCACTACTTCAGTACCTATAAAGATATTCCCGGAGAACACACTAACCGCATGAAATTCATATCGATATACAATGCTGAAGTAGCCAGAGACATCATCATGCGTTCCATTGAAGACTACAGTAATCTGATAAAAGAGTTGTAAATAAAAAAACTCTACTATATCTTTGCGCTCGCAAAATAAATTTCAGGGCAGGGTGTAATTCCCGACCGGCGGTAAAGTCCGCGAGCCTTAAAAATAAGGCTGATTCGTTGAAACTACGAAACCGACAGTCAAAGTCTGGATGAAAGAAGTTTAGTTATGAGAACAAAAAAATTATCGATCGTTGCGCTCGCTTTGTGCGCCTGTGCGAACATTTACGCCGAAAACAAAGTAGTTTCAAAAGATACGGACACCACAGCCATCCTCCTCGAAGAGGTAACCATCTCTGCCGGAGTTTCGGATGTCAAGAATTCCCCTCTGCGTCTGAAGACTGTGGAGTCAGAAAAAATCAAACAAATCTCAGTTGCCAGAACCTTCCCGGAAATTCTCTCAGCCACAGCAGGTGTATATGCCACCAGAGAGACCGGAAGCTACGGTGACGCCAAAATCAACATCCGTGGTTTCAAGCAGGAAAATATCTCCATCCTGCTCAACGGCATCCCTATTTCAGGACTCACCTCCGGAAACATGTATTGGAATAACTGGATGGGACTTGCGGATGCGACATCGAGCGTTCAGCTCCAGAAAGGAATCGGCAGCTCTATGATCAGTGACAACTCCGTAGGAGGCACTATCAACATCATTACCGACTCCCCCACCCCAATCCCATCTGTCTCAGGAGGCTACTATTTTGCTGACTATGGCACTCACAAAGGCTACCTGAGCATCAACTCCGGCGACCTGGGAAAAGGATGGGCATTCACCCTTTCCGGTTCCTATGTGGGAGGAAAGGGATATGTAGAGTGTACAGATGTGAGTTCTTGGTCTTATCTGCTAAGCGTAAGCAAAAAGATCGATTCTCATAACTCACTTCTATTCACAGCAATAGGTTCACCTGAACAGCACTCCCAGAGATCCACCAGGATAACCATTGAAGAGATGGAAAAATACGGGCCTTCGTATAACAAGAACTGGGGCTGGTACAATTCCCGTCAGAAGACCCTCTCCAGAAACAATTATTTCAAGCCCTATTTCACTCTGAATCACTTTTACCACAATGGCAAAGTAAGGATCAACACAGCTCTGTACACTGCCATTGCATCCGGTGGAGGCTACTACTCAGAATCCACAGGTAAGAAGATTATCTCTTTTATTGGTGAGGATGGACACATTGACTGGAATGCAGTAGAGGACTACAACAAGAGTTCCGCAGAAGGCAATTCACAGAATATCCTTAGCGATTATATGGCAGGACACACCCAGTTCGGGGCCAAATCATCCTTGATATATGACTTCACCGACAGGATATCCCTTGATGCAGGTATTCACTACCAGCTTTACAACACATGGGAAAAGGAGCAGATAACTGACCTTCTCGGAGGCAATTACTGGCTCGAAAAGGGTGAGAAAAAATATGTAGGTGACTATATCCGCACAAGGAACGGACGCAATACCAACTACCTCACTCTCTACGGAATGGGATCATTCACTTTAGGTGAAAAGAAGAACTGGATCATCAAGACCGGAGTATCTGCAAGCGGAGTTACCATCCGCAGATGGGATACCTTCAACTATGCACCGGAGAACAAATGGAGCGACCTTGCAACCGGAATCGGCGGCTCTTTCAAAGGCGGTGTTCTCTACAAAGCTGACAAGAGCAATTCCATATACCTAAATGCAGGTGTATATAGCAGAGCCCCATACGCCAATGTCTACTTCGCTTCGGGTAACAACTCCATCTCCCGCAACGTTTCGAATGAGAACAACTATATGGGAGAACTGGGATATAGATTCATAGGAGACAATTTTGGTGCTGAAGCCACCGTCTACGCATCTTTGTGGCAGAACAAGACACTGCAGAGCAATCCTTACAAATCTGCCGACAGCGAACCATACAGATTCATGGTAACAGGACTTGATGCATTCCACTACGGAACAGAAATCGAAGCATTCTGGAGATATGGAAAGATTATACGCATAGATGCATTCGCCTCTATCGGTGACTGGAGATGGAAGAATGACGTACATGCAGACATACTTGACCCCTACACTTCAGAAATCGTCCAGACCATCAACATCTACAGCAATAACCTGCATGTCGGTGACGCCCCTCAGACTCAGGTAGGTGCATCCTTCGAATTCAATCCCTTGGAACTCTTTAAAGGTATCTGTGCACCTCTGGGCGGCTCTGACCTCTCCATCGGCATGCGCTGGAGTTACAACGACCGCTTCTACGCCGATTTCGACCCCATCTCCATCTCATCTGTGGACAAGGCTGCAGATTCTTACATGATCCCTTCATACCATCTGGTAGACCTGACTGCCAGCTGGACCCAGAGAGTGGGAAGAGGCTCTTCTATCTCTATCTTTATGAATGTAAACAATCTGCTTGACGCGCTCTACATCGAAAGAGGAAAGGACGGTGCCACACACGATGCTTCATCATTTTCCGGATTCTGGGGCTCTCCAAGAACATTTAACTTCGGCATAAGATTCAACGTAGGTGAGTTCCGGAAATAGTTGTTTCCATTTTTATTGTATATTTGCTATTTGTAAAAAAACAAATAAAATGGGAAACAAATTTAAGTTGATATTGATGAACTTCCTGCAGTTCGCTGTTTGGGGAGCTTATCTTACCAGTCAAGGGAAATATCTCTATGACTCAGGATTTGCTGACAAGATCGGTTGGTTCTACTCTGTTCAAGGTATTGTATCCATTTTCATGCCCGCAATCATCGGAATCATTGCTGACAAATGGATTCAGGCACAGAAACTTTTGGGAATTTCACATGCCATTGCAGGCATTGCAATGATAGCTGCCGGCTACTACGGTGTCTCATCGGCAGGAAACACCTCCCTTCCTGTGCTCTTTTCACTCTACACCCTCAGTGTAATGTTCTATATGCCCACCATTGCCCTCTCGAACTCAGTTGCATACAACATTCTCGAAAAATGGGGACTCGACCCTGTAGAGGATTTTCCTCCCATCAGAATCTGGGGCACAGTAGGTTTTATCGCCTCAATGTGGTTTGTTGACCTTATGGACTTTGAAGTCTCATCAGTACAGTACATCGTTTCTGGTCTGCTTGGACTCATCCTTGCAGTCTACTCATTCTTCCTTCCTGAATGTCCTATCATCAAGAGCAGCGAAAAGAAGTCTTTGTCAGAGGCTATGGGTCTGAAGGCATTTGCCCTGTTCAAGGATAAGAATATGGCTATATTCTTCATCTTCTCAATGCTGCTGGGAATCGCACTTCAGATTACCAACGGATTTGCAAGTCCCTTCCTTACAGACTTTGGAAACCTTCCCGAATATGCTGATTCATTCTGGACCAGACACTCTATTATTCTGATATCCCTCTCCCAAATGTCCGAGACATTCTGTATTCTCCTGATTCCCTTCTTTATGAAGAGATTCGGCATTAAGAAAGTGATGCTTCTTTCAATGATTGCATGGGTACTCAGATTCGGACTCTTCGGCATTGGCGACTTAGGTTCAGGCCTTGTATGGATCATACTTTCAATGATCGTCTACGGTGTAGCCTTCGACTTCTATAATGTTTCGGCTTCACTCTATGTAAATAAAACCACTGACAAGTCTATCCGTTCGAGCGCACAGGGGCTCTTCATGCTGATGACCAATGGTCTGGGTGCATCCATCGGAGCAATGCTTGCTCAGAGTGTTGTCAACATCTTCGTTAACTCACGCAAGGCCGAAGGAGCACAGATGGTGATGGATGGCTGGCAGACCTCTTGGTTTATCTTTGCCGGATACGCACTTGTAGTGGCTATACTTTTTGCTATCTTGTTCAGACCTGGCAACTCCTCAGAAAAGCAGGCAAAGGATTAACCCTATCGGGTCCATCCTTTGCTCCAGTCATCCGAACTGCTGATAGCCCCGTTTCCGTCCATCATGCCTACGAAACGGTCCTGAAGGGTAATTGTTACACCCTCTCTATTGGTTCCATCTGAAAGGAAGTCTACTGATGAATAGATACTTTCGCTGCCCTCTTCTACCTTTTCACTGAACACTGTGGAGAGGTAGATGTTTTTTAGTACAGATGTTCCATTTTTCAATGCGTTCAACGTCTGGGTGGTCTCTGCACTGATACCTGCAGGCTTGCCTGTTATAAGGGCATTTTCCAATGTCACCTGAGTACCTGCTCTAAGACGAATTCCTCTTTTGTTTTCAGATGAATTATTACCTACAAGTGTGACATACTTCAAAGTGGGATGGGCAACAGGTTCAGCATTGAAGTCATCTCCATTATTGTCGCACTCCATAAGACAGTCACAAGTGGGGTCACTCTGGTAGGCTACCAGATATTCACCTCTACCGTTCCATCCTTCTGTCCAGTCGAACGAGTCATCAGTACAGTCCACTACGATACAATGGTCTACATTTACGGAACCTCCGAAGAATTCTATTCCATCGTCAGAGCCCATATAGCACTCTACGTATGATATTGTGGTACCATTGCCTACTCCATACAGCGAGAGTCCGTTGGCTTCATGTTCTGCATCAAGCTTGTAGCCTGTGTACTCCAAACGGAGATACCTCAAAATTCCTGAATTGTCATTCTCCACATCACCTCCATAAGGTGCGTTACCGATCTCTGAGACGAGTGATCCTCCCTTTGATGATTTATTGGAATGTGCCTTTCCACAGATGTGGAGTCCGCCCCAAGCACCGGTCTCCTTGAGCTGGGATGTCATAACGATAGGTGCATCTTTTGTTCCCTGTGCATCTATTTTTGCCCCCTGTTCTATGAGGATGTAATTGATTTCTCCATTGTCAGCAGCTTCGATTGTCACACCGGGTTCGATTGTGAGTGTTGCCGGAGCCACGACCTGCAGGCTTCCGGTAAGTCGGTAGGTTTTACCGCTTTTGAGCCTCAGATCTTCTGTGAGCCTTCCCTTGAGCTCATCAGATTCAGGAGTAGGTTCTACATTGTTTTTTTTTGTACAGGCAGTATTGGTTACTACCATTGCAAGGGCAATAAATGCCGCGATTTTTGAAATTTTTGTTTTCATTACTTTTGATATTAAAGTATCCATTTAATTCCTAGTGAAAATCCTCTTCCGGTTCTCCATCCCTCGACATCGACAATCTCTCCTGTCTGCGGGATATCCTGTTTGAAACTGTCCCTGCTATCGAGTATATTCGAAAGGGATAATGTAAGTGAGAGGTTAGTGTTGAATGCGAATGAACAATTGAAATCAAGTGAATGGAAGGGCATCTGCCTTACATCTCCAAGTCCCGAAAGACCCACAGAGTGGATTCTAGGTCCCTGAAGGTTATACATAAGTACCAATGAGAGAGACCTTTCCGATTTAAACTGTGTCGACCAGATGATGTCGCAATTGACCAAATAGGGGGATGCGCCCTGAAGTTCCCTTTCCGAATTGGTGTAGACTCCGCCTGTGGGCAAGGTAACATTGGTAAACATGTAAGAGGCATTCAGATCTACCGCCAGTCCCTGTATAATTTCATATTTGAGTTCAGCTTCCACCCCGGCGGCTACCCCCTTGTCTGCATTTTGGAACGAATGTTCAGGTGCGCCTCCGGAGTACCTCTGAATTCTCTCGATAGGGTCTTTGAGGAATTTGAAATAGCCTGTTATTGCAAACATATTGTTGTTCTGGGGAGAGAAGTACTCATATCGCAGGTCAACATTGTAGTTATACGCATTCCTAAGTTCTGAATTTCCCCTAAGCATGGCCCCGCCGTAACTCTCCTGATAAAGGAAAGGGGCAGTCTCAACGAATGAGGGCCTTGTTATGGTTCTTGAGAAAGATGCTCTTAAGAAATGACCTCCATCAAACTTATACTTGAGGTTCAGTGCAAAGAATGGGTCATATCCGTCGAGTATCCTATAGGTATTTTCCACATCATCATTGTAGTTCACTCTGACCCTGCTCATCTCGAAACGGATTCCGGCATTGAGAAAGAATCTGTCCGAGAAGGAACGTTCGTACTCAAGGAATGTTGCTCCAATGCCGTTGAATGCTGTGTACCTGTCTCTGGCATTCATCTTACGGCTTATCTGGAGTTTTCCCTGTACCAAGGCGTCATAACCCACAAGGGGATCTATATCTGTCATAACACCGGGAGTTATAGTCTGAGTAATCCCTGAAACATCATATAAGAATCTGACGGTACTAAAGTTTCGATCCTTGTATTTACCTGAAATACCAAACTTTATGGTTGAATGATTTTGAAGGGAATAGGAGGCTCTTACATCTGCTGCAAACTCATTTTCACCCAATTTACCAAAGTACCTGTATGTTTCAAGATTATTTGTAAAGAACCTCCATTCGCCCTTTTCATCCTCCTGGAAAAGCATCTGTCTACGGTCCGGTTCATCACTTCCAGTAAATGAAGACGATACACCCCAGTCAAGCTTCCATTTGTCAAGGATATGGTCACCGGTGAGCTGGAGTGTAGTCATTGTATATACATGATCAGTCTGATTCTCTCCGAAAAGTGTTCTATCTTCGTAATCTATGCCGTTTCTCACTGAGAGTGCCCTATCGGCATTTCGAGCGAAAAAACCGGTTAATGTTATAGCGTCATTTTCTCCTATCTCCTGTTCGAGGTTAAGGAGTGCTGCTATATCTGATTTTTGTGAATATTTGTTATAGTTAAACAGGCTCTTTTGGCTTCCTGATGCTTCGAAAGTCTTTTGGAATCCATCTGTTACTATCTGTTCAGAGTATTTGGAGCTAAGGCTGGCCAGCATACTCAATCTCTTGCCACACACATTGAATATATGTGAAAATCCGGCTGAGAGGTTCAGATCAGGCAATGCTACTCTCTTCTGTACAGTAAAGGGTGTCTTTCCGAAAATATTGTTAGAAAGAATATATTTCTTAAAATCTGAGTGAGGCAGGCTCTCTGCCTTAGGGTCGAGAGTATTGGTTACATAGATGGAAGGTGAGACCATCCTGTATGATTCTCTGAAAACAGTATTGAATCGTCCTCCGGTGGAGATGGACATGTTCAACTGGTCTTTATAGCCTGCAGCACCGGTGGAGATATCTATATGCGCACCTGAATAGTCTGCATAAGCAGATGCTTCATATACCTTGCTCACTGATATGCTCTCAACGGTGGATGATGGAAAGATATCCAGCGGTATTAGCTTGTTGTCAGGGTTTGGTGATGCAATAGGCAGACCGTTAAGTGTAGTCGTGCTGTACCTATCACCAAGTCCGCGAACGATAATCTGACCTGCACCTGCCACCGAAAGACCCGGAAGCTTTACAACACTCTCCTGCACATTGGAGAGTCCCTTGAGTGAAAACTCCTTGGCCCCCATATTCTCCACAGCAAATGAGCTATTAATACGTTCGTTTCTTAAAGCAGTGATGCTTTCCCCACTTCTTTTTGCCACTACAACAGCATCTGCCAGAAAGTCGGCATCGACCTCCAGCTGTATTATTACACCATCTTCTGTAACTTTAAGTATGTCTCCTGTGGCAATGTCAGTTATAGAAATCTTGCCGGAAGCATTTCCTTTCAAGGAGACCCTTACACTCTTATATCCCACGAAAGAGATTGTTACAAAAGCAGAATCATCGTTGATATTGAGAGAGAAGAATCCATCAGCATCGCTCTCTGTACCATTGACAGTACCATCTTGGACCACAGCCACACCTATTAACGGTTCTGACGTTTGTTTGTCAAAGACAATTCCCTTGAAATGACACCGCGCCTGGAGTGTCACAGTTCCTACTAACAACAGTAAGGCGCTTAAGAATAATTTTCCTGGTTTCACGTTCTCTTACTTTTAAATCGAGGGCAAAAGTAAGGTGGCGATGTTACAGAAACATTTCAGAAAAATTATAAAATGATTAATTGTAAGCAGGAGAAGAAAGAAGAAAAAAGTGTAACTTTGGAAAAAATTTAAATAACAAAGATATGATATTATCTACTACTCCTACCATTGAAGGTTATAGAATCAAAGAATACAGAGGCGTCGTTTTTGGTGAAGTGATAACGGGTGTAAACTTCATAAAGGATTTTGCGGCAAGCATACGAAATTTCGTTGGCGGAAGATCTTCATCGTACGAAGAAGAACTCACAGTCGCGCGCCAGAATGCAATGCGAGAAATGGAAGATCGCGCGTTTCGCGCAGGAGCAAATGCAGTAGTTGGAATAGATGTCGACTACGAAGTGCTGGGTGCTGATAACGGCATGCTCATGGTTACCGTTTCCGGTACCGCAGTTATTATAGAAAGAGAATAACCTACGGCATTGAACATTAACGTTCAATGAACATCTGCATACCCCTGTGCAGTAATCCCTCTTCTAAAAACTCCTCAGTAAAAAGAGTAAATCCGAGTTTCTCATAGAAACCAATAGCGTGCAACTGAGCATCGAGACATACTCTCCTGGCATTGGTATGCTCACGCAGGTATTCTATTGCTTTCTTCATCATCACTTGACCTATATACATTCCTCTGAACTCTTTTAGGACAGCTACACGACCTATTCTGAAAGTGCCCTCTTCCAATTGATATATTCTAAGACACCCCACCATCCTTCCATCTACAGTGGCATAAATTTGTATTGAATCCATATCATTTCCATCAGGATCCACATATACCACTCCCTGTTCCAAGACAAATACAGTCGCTCTTATCCGCAATATATCATACATTTGGTTGAGTGACAGTGAATCGAAATGAGATGTTGTAATTATAATCATTGCAGTGGTTGACTATGTTTAGTGTGCTTTTAATAATAAAAAAGCCCCGAAGAATATTCTTCAGGGCTTATAAAGGGCGGCGGCTACCTACTCTCCCACCCGGGTTAGGGCAGTACCATCGGCACTAGTGCGTTTAACTTCTCTGTTCGGAATGGGAAGAGGTTGGTCCACACCGTCAAGCCACCATAATATCGCT
>JAQXKS010000067.1 GCA_029010575.1 Bacteroidales bacterium
AACTGTCCTTCAATGCCTTCAATGAGGGTACAAGGCTGATACATTGCCTGAAGATGCATAAGAGGTTGTTCGGAGTTGAAGCAAAGAAAGTGGGAGGAGACACCGGTTATGCCGGAACCGACAACAGAGACTACTGCAAGGAGAACGGGATACAGACATCGTTCGTGAAGCGAGGAAGGCCGTTCAGCGGGGAGAAGAAGGGAAAAGACCTTGTCAGAAAGGAACTTGCCAGGGTGAGGGCGACAGCGATGGAGGGCTCGTTCGGAACACAGAAAGAGCACTATGACCTGAGGCGAGTCAAGGCCCGGACGAAGCTGACGGAAATCCTGTACATCTTCTTCGGCATCCACACGGCAAATGTGGTGCAGCTGGCGGACAGGATAGAGCAGAGATCACAGCTGGCGGCCTCCTGAAACGAAAATATGCACATGGAAATGTGCTTTCACAGGGGAACTGCGCCTCTGTCATAGAGAATAGACAAAAAATCCGGCCGAAAAGACCGGAAAGAGATATAAAACGGAAATTTGATGGACTGAAAGCAGAAACGGATGGGACCAGTCGCCGATTGCGGTCAAATAAAGAACATTTAACGACAGTCACTATTGTACAACATTTGCGTTCATTCTGCTCATTTTATGTGCAGAATGCACATGTCGATTTTAAATTAAATAGGCGGTAAGCCCTTGATTTTGAAAAGCCTACCGCCTAAATAGTTGTAATTCAATAATTTACTTTGAATGCTTAATGGCAGCCTGCGCCGCAGCGAGACGTGCGATAGGAACTCTGAAAGGAGAGCATGATACGTAGTTCATACCAACAAGGTGGCAGAATTCTACTGAATCGGGATCTCCTCCATGTTCACCGCAGATACCGATCTTAAGTTTGGGATCTGTTGAACGTCCACCTTTGACACCTAATTCGATGAGTTTTCCAACAGAGTCTCTGTCAATAGTCTGGAAAGGATCCTTTTCGATAATCTTATTGCTGAGATAGTCACCCATAAATACCCCGATGTCATCTCTTGAGAAACCGAATGTCATCTGTGTGAGGTCATTGGTACCGAATGAGAAGAATTCGGCTACCTGGGCCATTTTGTCTGCAATAATGGCAGCACGAGGTATTTCTATCATTGTACCGAACTTATAGGTAAGAGCTATACCTTCTTTAGCTTCTACTTCCTTGCGTGCCTTTTCACAGATTACCTTCTGGAATGACAATTCATTTTCAGATACTGTTACAGGTATCATGATTTCAGGGAGTGGATTGAATCCTCCTTTTATTAACTGTGCAGTTGCAATGAAGATCGCTTCAAACTGCATCTTGCTGATTTCAGGATATGATATACCAAGACGTACACCTCTATGACCCATCATCGGGTTGACTTCATTGAGACTTTCACCACGTTTGCGGATCTCTTCAACGGAGATACCGAGCATTTCAGCAAATTCTTTCTGCTTTTCAATGGTATGAGGAACGAATTCATGCAAAGGAGGGTCGAGCAGACGGAAAGTTACAGGCTTGCCATCCATAACCTTAAGGGTGTCCTTGATAGCCTGAATAAGGAAAGGACGGAGTTCTTTAAGAGCAACTTCTCTCTCTTCCTTGGTATTGGAAAGGATCATTTTGCGGAGTTTTGCCAGAGGTTCGTCTGAATTCCTTCCGTAGAACATGTGTTCGATACGGAAAAGACCGATGCCTTCAGCTCCCATATTCAAAGCGTTCTTTGCATCGTATGCGGTGTCTGCATTGGTTCTTACGCCCAATACACGATACTTGTCCACGATCTTCATGTATTCCACGAAACGGGGATTCTCTGAAGCATCCATTGTCTCGATTGCAGTGTCATAAACGAAGCCTTTGCTGCCGTTGAGAGAGAAAATCTGACCTTCCTTGTAGGTCTTGCCGTTGATTTTCATGCTTCTGGTAGAGCCTTCAAGTGTAATATGTATAGCATCACATCCTACAATACAACATTTACCCCATCCGCGTGCAACAAGTGCAGCATGTGAAGTCATACCTCCGCGAGCAGTAAGAAGACCATCTGCAGCGCGCATTCCCTCTACATCTTCAGGGTTGGTCTCTTCACGTACTAGGATAACCTTTTCACCTCTTGCAGCTGCAAGAATTGCAGATTCAGATGTAAAATAGAGTTTGCCGACAGCACCTCCAGGACCTGCAGGAAGACCTTTGGCAACTACTATGGCCTTCTTTTCAGCAGCAGGGTTGAGAATAGGGTGAAGGATTTCATCAAGCTGTGAAGGAGCAACTCTCATTACAGCTGTCTTTTCATCGATAAGTCCTTCATGGAGCATATCCATTGCCATGTTGAGTGCAGCCAGACCGGTTCTCTTTCCTATGCGGCACTGGAGCATCCAGAGTTTACCGTCCTGGATAGTGAATTCGATATCCTGCATGTCATGGAAGTGTGACTCCAGGTGCTTCTGTATTTCATCAAGTTCCTTGTAAACTTCAGGCATTGCCTTTTCAAGAGATTCAAGGTCTTTGTTATGTTCGTTCTTTGTAGCTTCGTTAAGAGGATTGGGAGTTCTGATACCTGCTACAACATCTTCTCCCTGTGCATTGATGAGCCATTCTCCGTAGAATTTGTTTTCTCCGGTGGCAGGGTTACGTGAAAATGCAACACCGGTAGCGGAGTTGTTTCCCATATTTCCGAATACCATTGCCTGAACATTTACTGCTGTACCCCAATCGTCAGGAATACCTTCAATGCGGCGGTATGCAATTGCTCTTTTACCGTTCCATGATTTGAATACTGCTCCGATACCTCCCCACAGCTGTTCGTAAGCATTATCAGGGAACTCTTTTCCAAGGACCTCTTTGACCTTTACCTTGAAATCTTCACAAAGCTGAATCAGATCCTCTTCAGTAAGGTCTGTATCGCTGCTATATCCCTTTTCAACCTTGACTTTGTGGAGAAGTCTGTCGAGCTGGACTCTGATACCCTGACCTTCTTCAGGTTCAATTCCTTCTGCCTTTTCCATTACTACATCAGAATACATCATGATGAGACGTCGGTATGCGTCGTAAACAAAACGTGGATTCTGTGTTTTTTCGATCATTCCTGGAATAGTGTCGGAGCAGAGACCAATGTTAAGAACAGTTTCCATCATACCTGGCATGGAAGATCTTGCACCTGAACGGCAAGAGACCAGGAGAGGATCTTTCTTGTCTCCGAATTTTCTTCCCATTTTTTCTTCAGCGCGAGTCAAAGCTGCGTTAACTTCAGCTTCAAGATCAGCCGGATACTTGCAGCCCAATTCGTAGTACTCTGTACAACATTCTGTTGTGATGGTAAAACCTGCTGGTACAGGCATACCTAATGTACACATTTCAGCGAGGTTCGCACCTTTGCCTCCGAGGAGGTTTCTCATGGAGCCGTTACCTTCAGCCTCCTTACCTCCAAAATAATAAACTCTTTTGATCGACATATTTTAAATTCTTAAGTTGCGTTTGCAAAAATAGTAAAAAAGTTATAGAAGTCGTCCAGCCAGTTGAGATAGCTTGCTTCTTTCTCCTTTGATAAGGTTGACATGCTCGAATACTTCCTGACCACGGAATCCTTCGCACAGATGTGCAAGGCCATTTGAATTGATATCCAGATAGGGCTGATCTATCTGGAAGAGGTCCCCTGTAAATACAAGTTTTGTTCCTTCTCCAGCTCTTGTTATAATAGTCTTTATTTCGTGGGGAGTCAGGTTCTGGGATTCATCGACAATAAAGAAAGTCTTGCTGAGACTTCTTCCCCTGATATATGCCAAAGGGCTTATTTGCAACTTCTTGCTGTTCAGCATCTGCTCTATTTTCTCAATTTTGTCAGAATCCTCAGGGAGATTGTGTTTGATAACGCTCAGATTATCGAACAAAGGGAGCATGTAGGGGCTGATCTTGTTGTTGACAGAACCCGGAATAAATCCCAAGTCCTGGTTCTTTAGCGGGATGACCGGTCTTGACAGGAGAATGCTGTCAAAATCATTTGCCTGTTCAAGAGCGCAGGCCAAGGCCAGAAGGGTTTTTCCGGTTCCTGCATATCCCGTTAGAGCCACTATCTCGATATCCTTGTCCATAAGAGCATTCATGGCAAGCATCTGCTCCTGGTTGCGGGCCGATATGTTGAAAGCTTTTACAGGCAGTATCCTCTCAACCATATCGTTCTTCCCGTTGAAGCGGGCAGGTATACTCTCCTTGTCACTAAGGAATATTTTGAACAATTGGTTGTTTCTGGGCCTTTTAGAGATACCTAAAGCACTGAAATGGAATGAATTGACACCCTTTGAAATCGCTTCATGCGTTTTGGCTGGAAATTTCTTTATCGAGACTATCTCCTTTTCGTTCCTGATTACTTTCTTTTCTTCAATCTGACCAGTCAGATAATCTTGCGCCATAAGTCCCAAAGCCTTGGCCTTAAGTCTCATATTGATGTCCTTGGTCACCAGTATCACACTTCTTTCTGTCATATTCTGATGAAGCCACATCGCGGTAGCAATGATTCTATGGTCGGGAATGTCGTCACACAAAGAATCTCTCATCTGCTGAGTATAGGCGTGCCCCATCTCGATCTTTATGATACCTCTGTTTCTGCCCAGAGATATTCCCTTTTCGAACAGGGAGTTGCATGAAATCCTATCCAACTCCCTGACAAAGTTTCTGGCATTGAAACTGAGAATATCGTCACCTTTCTTGAATTTATCAAGCTCTTCAATCACAGTCACAGGTATATATACATCATTCTCCTGAAAACTGTAAATAGCCTTGCTGTCATGAAGAACTACATTCGTGTCAAGGACGAATATCTTAGGCCGTTTTACTGATGCTGCTCTATCCATATTCTGCCGTTTATGAACATATCAATCCAGGGAGTAATTTCGTCATCTCTCCTTGAGTGTGGATAGTATGCCCAGTTCCAAGGTCTCAGAGCTCTCTCGGGGTGTGGCATCATCGCAAGGTGGCGTCCATCCTTTGAGCATACGGAGGCTATTGCTTCAGGGCTTCCGTTAGGATTGGCAGGATAAGCATTATAATTGTATCTGGCTGCTATACAATACTCTGAAATCGGCTTGGGGAAAGAGAACTTGCCTTCACCATGAGCAACCCATATTCCCAAAGAGGAACCTTTCAGGGAAGAAAGGAGGACTGAAGGTGAATTTTCAATGGTAACCCCCACAAATCCGGATTCATATTTATGAGAGTCGTTGTGTTTCATCTTAGGTGAAACCTCTCTGTTTTCAGGCGATATCAATCCAAGTTCGGCCATAAGCTGGCATCCGTTGCAAACACCAAGGCTCAATGTATCTTTCCTTGCATAGAACCTATCTATGGTCTCCTTGGCCTTCTTGTTATAAAGCAGGGCTCCAGCCCATCCTTTTGCGGAACCAAGTGTATCTGCATTCGAAAATCCACCAACGAATACTATCATGTTGACATCATCGAGAGTCTCCCTTCCACTGACAAGGTCTGTAACATGGACATCCCTTACATCGAAACCTGCAGCCCAAAGCGCATATGCCATCTCCCTGTCTCCATTTGAACCGGTTTCGCGGATGATTGCAGCCTTTGTCTTCCTTTCACCTTCAAATTTTTTGTATTTACCTGAAAAAGAGGCAGGGAAGGAGAATCGGAGCGGCTGTTTCGCATAGTTGGCATATCTTTCTGAAGCAAAACTTTCTCCTGTCTGGATCGAGTCGAAGAGATATGATGTCCTATACCAGATATCTCTGGTCTTTCCTATATTGAATGAAACCGACTTATCGTTGCCATCAGCCTTGTATTCTATGCTTAATGTACCGTCTGAAGTAGGGTAACCTATTCTGTAACAAGCAATATCGCCCAGTAAAGATTTGAATGTCTCACTTTCGCTATTACTTATCTGAAGGATGATACCAGGTACTTCACTCAGCAGGATGTTTGAGGAGTTGAACTCTCTCAAATCAATTCTCATTCCGGCATCTGAGCAAGGGAAACACATTTCAAGCAGTGTTGTAACCAAGCCGCCGGCTGAAATGTCGTGGCAGGCGAGGGCAGGGGTGCTCTCATTTCCAAAGAGTGCTTTCTGAACCATATTGAAACACTTCCTGAAATAGGCTGGATCTTTAATATCGGCGCAGTCGGAGCCTATTGACGAAACTGTCTGTGCATAGGCTGAGCCTCCCAGAGGGAATGATTTGTCAGATGAGACTTCTTTAACAAAAGGTATGTAGAATATTGAACTCTCCTTACAATTTACCAAAGATGCATGGAGCGTCTTCCTGACATCCGAACTCTGTCCTGTAGCCGAGATAATAAGAGTACCGGGGGAAAGGACCTTATCACCGTTGGGGTATTTCTGGGTCATTGACATTGAATCCTTACCTGTAGGAATATTAACTCCTATCGAGATTGCAAAATCGCTTGCACCTTTTACCGCATTGTACAGACGGGCGTTTTCCCCTTCATTCTTGCATGGCCACATCCAGTTGGCACTGAGAGATATACCTTCAATACCATCTTCGATCGGCGTAGCGATTATATTTGTAAGAGCCTCTGCAATTGACATCCTGGAACCTGCAGCAGGGTCTATAAGTGCCACAGCCGGAGCATGGCCGATTGAGACAGCGATACCCTCTTTGTTCTCATATCCTATCGCAGTGACTCCGAGGTCATTCAGGGGCAGCTGTATCTCACCGCAGCACTGCTGTGTCGAGATAAGACCGGTGACAGATCTGTCAACCTTGTTGGTGAGCCAGTCCTTGCAGGCTACAGCCTCGATGCTCAATACATTCTCTACACTCTTGATGAGCTCATCTTCGCTCAATGACGATATTGAACTTCCGATTGCTTTGAAACCGCCTTTGCCATCTGCGCCACCTTTACATGATGTATCAGTCATGACGGTTTTGGGTGTGGAACCGAGCATATCGGAGATTGCCAGGTCAATGGGTTTCTCCCCATTCTTCCTGTTTTCAATGGTGAAATTATGCTCTCCGGTAACCTCTCCTATGATGTACATCGGCGCTCTTTCTCGTGCTGCAATCTTCTTGAGCTCTTCGGTGTCATCGCTTTTCATCACCAGTCCAATCCTTTCCTGGCTCTCATTACCGATAATCTCTTTGGCCGAGAGGGTAGGGTCTCCGATAGGAAGCTCATCCAGGTAGATGTTTCCGCCTGTCTCTTCAACAAGTTCAGAGAGACAGTTAAGGTGTCCTCCGGCACCGTGGTCATGTATGGAGATGATTGTATTATTGTCTTTTTCAGATATTGCACGGATTGCATTGTAGGCTCTCTTCTGCATTTCGGGGTTTGAACGCTGGATTGCATTCAGCTCTATGGCATTGGCATATTCTCCTGTAGCAACGGAAGATACAGCACCACCGCCCATTCCGATTCTGTAATTGTCTCCACCCAAGAGAACGACACTGTCCCCTTTGCCGGGCACCTCTTTGGCTGCATCGCTCTTCTTTGCAAAACCAACTCCACCGGCCAGCATGATCACTTTGTCATAACCATATTTTCTTTCAGATCCGTCAGGGTCTTTTTCAAAATGCTCAAGGGTGTTGAGTGAACCGCAGATAACAGGCTGTCCGAACTTGTTGCCAAAGTCAGACGCACCATTCGATGCCTTTACAAGAATCTCAGCCGGGGTCTGATAGAGCCACTTTCTGGGAGGAACAGCTTCCCAGGCCCTGCCATCTTCAAGTCTTGGATAAGATGTCATATATACCGCAGTTCCGGCAAGAGGGAAAGAACCTTTTCCTCCGGCAATCCTGTCCCTGATTTCCCCGCCGCTGCCTGTCGCGGCACCGTTGAACGGGTCCACCGTGGTGGGAAAGTTGTGTGTTTCTGCCTTGAGAGAGATAACTGTCTCCTCTTCAGACATCTTGAAACTGCTTGGTCCGGTGGGATCCGAAGGGGTGAACATCTCAATCCTGGGTCCCTGGATAAAAGCACAGTTATCTTTGTAAGCTGATATTATTCTTCCTCTGTTTTCCGCTGATGTCTTTTTTATCATCTTGAAAAGTGAGGATTCCATCTCCTTTCCGTCGATGATGAAGGTTCCATTGAAAATCTTGTGGCGACAATGTTCGGAATTGACCTGTGAGAATCCGAAAACCTCGCTGTCTGTCAGAGGTCTTCCTATCTTGGCCGAGAGGTTCTTCAGATAACCTATCTCTTCATCGGAGAGGGCAAGTCCCTCCTCGATATTGTAAGCTTCGAAATCTTCTATATATCTTATCGGCTCAGGTTTTGTATCAACGGTAAAGATATTGCCGTCAAGCCCATGGTATATTCTCTGGAGCATTTTATCGTGCGGTATGAGAGTATCATCTTCATACATACCATCCACTTTGAAATACTCTTCAATGCGGCTGATGCCGGTGATATTCATGTTTTTGGCAATTTCGACAGCTGCGGTACTCCAAGGAGTAATCATTTCACGTCTTGGACCAATGAATGTTCCTTCAATTTTTTTTTCTTTGATTAAAGAGGCTCCGCTAAAAAGCCAGGTCAGGGTATCGACTACATCCGTAGAAAAGTCCTTTTCGGACTGGACTGCTATAATGTGCTCTTCCGATGAGCTGAAAAAGTAAATCATCTGTGAAAAAATTTTTATCTTTCAAAAATAGGAGTTTTTATTTAAAATCTATTAAAAATTCCCATTTTTGCGTGCAAAATAGATAAAAAATGGCATCTTATCAAGATATTATCGGAAAATTATACGAAATCGCACCCTCTTTCCAAAGTGTAGGAAGGGCTGCATTTCATCCTGGAACAGACTCCATGGTACGTTTCATGGAACATTGTGGAAATCCTCATGAAAGGTGGGACTCGATCCATGTGGCCGGAACCAATGGGAAGGGTTCTGTATCACACCTGCTTGCCTCCCTGCTCAGTTGCGGACGCATGAGAATGAAGGTGGGTCTGTATACCTCCCCGCATCTGATTGATTTCAGGGAAAGGATGAGGATTGTTTATCTGGATGAACAGGGCAATGCTCGATGTGAGATGATTTCTGAAGAGGAGGTTGTCAGATTCTGGGAAGAGAATCAGGATTATATACTTGCCCAACGACCATCTTTCTTTGAAATCACGACAGCAATGGCATTCGACTGGTTTGCCCGTATAGATATCGATATTGCAGTTGTCGAAACCGGTCTTGGAGGCAGGTACGACTCCACGAATGTGATTACACCTATTCTCTCCGTAATCACCTCTATCGGTCTTGACCATCAGAATATTCTGGGAAGTTCATATCGTGAAATCGCCTTTGAAAAAGGGGGAATAATAAAGGAAGGAGTGCCTGTTGCAGTAGGCAAGGTCAATAATGAGGCATTGGGAGTTCTCAGATCTATTGCCATTGAAAGTGACTCTCCGTTTGCAGACAGCTCCTTTGAATCATTCATAGATCCCAACGAAGATATGATTGTTGAAAACATGGATCTCAGGTCAGCAGTACAAAGGGTCAATCTCAGGACGGTCTCTGCATCAGTCATGATGCTCTCGGAACTTTATGGCATGGATGTAATCATGGAGCCAGAACCGCTTATCCACGCAGCAGAAATCACAAAACTTCATGGAAGATGGGAAAAACTTTCAGATTATCCTGAGGTCATTTGCGACATTGGTCATAATGAAGAGGCGTTGAGCTATACCATGAAACAGCTCGAAGTGGCTGCCGCCGGAAGGAAACTTCATATGATACTCGGTATGGCATCTGATAAGGATATCAAGTCGGCTGCCCGTTACTATCCAAAGAATGCTTACTACTACTACACAAATGCCAAAGGCACAAGAGCAATGAAAAGCGAGCTTCTGCGCAAAGAGGTTGACAGCATCAGATGCGAAGCAGGTGTCTCTCCTGAATACAGCTCTTCGGAGTATTTCAATACCGTTGAAGAGGCGGTAAACAGGGTTATGTCAATAGCAGATAGTGATGATATGGTCTTTATCGGAGGAAGTAGCTTTGTAGTGGCTGAGGCGCTCCCTCTTTTCTTGGGTTAACAAAATTGTTATACAATATAACAAATCTGTTTTATATACTTAATTACAGAAAAATAGAGTACAGAAAGAATGTACTCTATTTTTTTAGTTTTATTAGTTCCAAAATTTGGTCGTTGGGGATAAAAGAGGTGTTAGGTCCGGTCGTAACTATGATTCTACAAGCCATTTCCATAAAAATTGCTTTTTGAATACAATCTTTATATGAACTGCCACATACGACCTGTCCGTGATTACTCAGAAGGGCAGCATCGGCACCGCTTCCCATTGCTTCCACTACTGCCCGGGCAAGCTCATCCGACCCCGGAAGATAAAATGGAATGACAGGAATGGATGTGCCCACGTATAGAGGAATCTCAAGTGTGACATTGTAATTCTCCGGCTTGTTTTCCATACAACTGACAATAGTGGCATATTCCGACTGGAAATGCAGGACTGTATCTATATCCTTCCTGCAGCGGTAAAGTCCCAGATGAAGATTTTTTTCAATAGATGGTTTGGGACCGCTGATAACCGATGAATCCTCCACGCAGCAGAGTGAGATCTGCTCCGATGAGATAGAGCCCAGCCACGAACCGGTACCGCTGATAAGCACTTTATCACCAATTCTATGAGAGAGATTTCCGCTGCTGCATTTCATCAGATTCTCCTCTCCGGCATACTTTGCCCACTTGATAAACTCATCATACAATTCTTTCATGACACTATTCCTATTAAGTAATCCTCAAAAAATAACCTGCATCATCTTTGAAAATCTGACCTCGAAAATCTAATTCAAATCTGACGCAACTTATTATTTTCATATTACTAAAAAAGAGAGACTGACATCGTGGTCAATCTCTCTTGGTGGGAGCAGAGGGAGTCGAACCCCCGACCCTCTGCTTGTAAGGCAGATGCTCTAAACCAACTGAGCTATGCTCCCTTTCTTTTAGCGAGTGCAAATATAGAGCTTTTTCCTTAATCTCCAAAAAATATTTGCTATTCTATCTTAAAAATGCATGTAATATCATCGGATTGCCCCCAATCTTCTACCATTATAGAAACGGAAAGAAGGGCAATGTCAAGTACCAGAGAGACGTCAGACATTACCGGACTCTCTAGGTCAATACCCATCTCAAATAATATCTCCCCCAGCGGAATCCTGAACGATTCTCCATAAATGTCAGATATTGAAATATATACATCTTTACGACTTAGTTGCCTTATGAAATTGAATGTATCGGATTCACAATTGTTACAGATGAATGCATGTCCGCCATTGAGAGGAATACCCTCGAATGTATAGCCGGATGAACTACTGACAATTTTGACCTCCTGACCCTCAAGACTATTATTTTCATCAATAATCTCTACATGTATAGAAGAGGTGTAGCGCCGTAAAATAGGAGTCTCTGACCAATACTCTGAAAAACATCTTATTGTGTTGCGGTAAAACAGCAACGCATCCGGGTACCTTCCAAATACAAGTGAAACCTCTTTTTTCTGCGAATCGTAGTAAGAGCCGTTCTTGATGTTGCCCCAGACATTAAACGAGTATTCCCCTTTGGGAAGTTTGAACTTATGGCTACAGTTAAGGGAATCACCTTCTATATATTTGTCAACCAATATATTGCCGGTTGCGTTATCCGCTATCACTATTCTGATGTTTTCAGTGGTATTTGACTCTATTGCAGACAGGTCCACCTCCATTGTGAAAGGACAGAGACTCCTGTTCTCCTTTATGCAACTTTGGACAATAACAATGGCAATTGATAAAAGTACTGTTTCAATAATTCTCATAATCCATATTTGTTGATTAGTTTTCCGATTTCAGGGTCAAGATTAGCTCTGAAACGAAGGGAAGGATCCATCTCCTTTGCTTTCAAATAGTACTCGATTGAAGATTTTTCATCTCCTATTCTGGAATAGATGATACATAACAGGTAATCCCTCTTAGGACTCTCCGGGAGTCTTTCGAGAACCTTCAATGCGGATGCATTATAATCCAACGAAATGAACGCCAGTGCACTGTTTATGTCACCGTATGGGCCGAGCAATATTACCGCAGTTTGATAGTCCCTCTCTTTTAGTGCATTAAGTCCTTTCATGTAGGTAGTGTCAATTACCGTAGTATGTATAGTATCCTTAATCATGCCCTTCTTGTGAAGATGAAAGTCGAAAACTACTCTCCTTAACTCCGGATAGAAGTTATCCAGCAGCTTTCTATACTCCTTGTGTCTTCTGATCCGCTCCTTTCTCTCTTTTATATCTTTTATTGAACAGATGCCAAGCAATGTCTCTTTATCTTTCAGAATGAGAGTATCTCTTCTGATCATTGATTCGAGTTCCTCCCAATTTTCGGCTATATATCTGGGAATCAGCTTGAAATGGATAAAGTCATTCTCATATTCATCCATTTCGTCCAGATTTATGATTACTCCCTGATTATGGACTCTCAACGAATCCGAGCAGATTTCGATATACTTTGTTATTTCTTCACCCCTTCTGCGTGAGAGTTCCCTGTTTCGTGCATAGTTACCTTCCGGGGAGGAGGAGGCCGTTACTGTTATGCTGTCTATATTGTATTCGCTGTCAAACATCAGCTCTTCAAGTATTCCCTTTATTCTTTCCAGTTCGTAAGGGTTGTTTCCAAAGTTATACTCCACATCGTATTTCCCCTTTCTGAATTCAATCATTGAAGATGTGTTGAGAAAGGCTTTTCTTTCAATTACTTTTGTCATATACTTCTCTATCTCCTCTGTCATGCTGGAGAAAGAGGAGATATAATAAGTGATAGGAGAGGAGGGAGGTATTGAGAACAGGAGGTTCTGGTTGAAGTCCACAATCTCTCCAAATACAATCAGGTCAACTCTCTTCAGATCCCTTCTGGCCTTGAGTCCCTGTGAATAACAGTATTTGATCCTCTTTTTGTCATTGGAAATCACGGAATCTAGCCGTATTCCGCTTGTGGCAAGTGTATCTTTCACATACTCTCTGTATTTTTTCTCCTTGTTTTTGATGAGGTAGTTATTCCAGTAGATTACCCCTTTTTTGGAGTAATACTCTCTGACCTTGTCCTGACTTATGGAGTAGTATTCTTTCCTTGACAGGAAAGTCTCCATGAGTTCAGTATAAATAAGCTTTGATGAATCTGTAATAATCCTGTTGAGATACTTGTTGTACTTGTTGTACCCCTCAAGCAGATCTTTTCTGTACTCTTCACCTGTTATCAGGATCCTCTCGAGAGAAGTGGTATCTTCTCCTATAATAAGTATAGGGCTCAGTCTTATCTGCCAGTTATTGTCCAGCATCATATCAGGAATCTCAAGGTCAAAGTCGAGGGAGACCATTCCGTTTCGCTCAGGTACATTCCTGAACTTGGCTGTTACTATTGCAGGTTGCAACTCTTCGGATGCTATGAGCGTTCCTGTCGAGTCAACAGTTGCTTTCATAAAGAAGACTCTGTTGCCTTGGGGGTCAATGACGGTGAGTGTATCTGATGATTCTGTGTGGGTGGTGTCACAAACTTCCCTTTCGCTATGAAGAGGAGAGGTTCCTGCCAGATTGACTATTGTCGTGGGATTCTCCTTTCTTAGTCTTTTCAGTTTGAATAATGCAGAACAGGAGCTTGTTACTGCAAATAGGAACATTGTCAGTAAAATAACCATCAATCTTCTCATAATCAGCAGTCTAAATGTTGAAAGTTAAAGAGATCTTGATATCTGTCGGAGCTATGAACCATCTGCTGTCTCTCTGAAGAATATCTCCGCATGAGGGGCATGAATATCTGGAGTAGAATGTATATCCACCCCATACTCCCAAAGAAAAGTCGATGTTGAAATGTTTAGAAATGATAAGTGAATAGCCGGCAGAAATGGCAATACCGAAAGCATCACCCTCTACAGTCTGAGGGGAGATTATTCCTCCGATATTATATTCGCACCACTGTGTTTTTACCCCGAAATTAAATCCGGAAAAGAGATAGAATGGCCAATACTTGACACCTGTTCCTATAGTCAAATGCTTGAATTGCATACGGTTATCAGCGTCATTCTTGTTGAATACAAATGGGTTGTAACTTCCGTCTATAGAAAATGTCCAGTTCCTGGCTACTGCAGTCCCCACTTCCAGATTCATTGTTACAAATTTTGCATAATCCAGAATATTGGTAGAGATACCAACAATCTGTCCTGATGCCTCTTGTCTCGAAATAGAGAGTATTGTCACCAACATGACAATACTCAAACCAATCCTTTTTCTCATCTTTCGCCTCTCTCTCATAATCAATATGGTTTAAATACCATCCGATTTTTCCATTCGCCACGGAACCCTCCATTATTCCACTCTTCCCTTCAATCGGATGGTTGTGCAAAAGTATCTCTCCGGATTATATTAAGCAAGTGCTAGACTGTGCATTATGAGGTGTTTATAGAATTATGAAAACTGATTTATTTTCAGAAATAGCAAATATCTGTCCCACATGCCGCTGTAATGTCATTTTGGCAGTTATTCTGTGATGGTATGTATTTTGTTCAAGAGACCTTCAAAAACGGAAAATATTAAAATTAAATACAAAAATGAAAGATCAAAAAGGAACAATAGGGGTAACTACTGAGAATATTTTCCCCGTCATCAAGAAATTTCTCTACTCTGACCATGAAATTTTCTTAAGAGAGATGGTGGCAAATGCGATAGATGCCACAGCAAAGCTCAAGACATTGTCAGGCACTGGTGAGTTCAAGGGTGAACTCGGAGACCTTAGAGTGGAAGTAATCGCTGATAAGGATAACAACACTCTCACAATCAAGGATTACGGTGTGGGTATGACTGCTGAAGAGGTAGATAAATATATTAATCAGATTGCCTTCTCAGGAGCCGGTGAGTTCATCGAAAAGTATAAAGATGCCAACATTATCGGCCATTTCGGACTTGGATTCTACTCCTCTTTTATGGTTTCAAAGAAGGTTGTAATAGATTCTCTTTCATGGAAAGAGGGAGCTAAGGCTGTAAGGTGGGAATGTGAAGGTGACCCTAACTTCTCCATGACTGAAGGCGAAAGGACTGAAAGAGGTACCACAATCACACTCTATCTTGATGATGAATCAAAGGAATTTTCTGAAAATACGAAAGTTGCAGAGCTACTTGGAAAGTATTGCAAATTTATGCCTTTCCCCATTGTCTTTGGTAAGGAGCAAGAGTGGAAAGATGGCAAGTATGTAGATACCGACAAAGATAAAATCATAAACAATTCTGCACCTATATGGAATAGAAAACCTTCGGAACTTAAGACTGAAGATTACATGAATTTCTATAGGGAACTCTACCCGATGCAGGATGAGCCTCTCTTCTACATCCATTTGAATGTCGATTATCCTTTTAACCTGACAGGAATCCTCTACTTCCCGAAGATTAAAGACAGACTGGAGGTTACACGTAACAAGATCCAGCTCTATTGTAATCAGGTATTTGTGACTGATTCTGTGGAGAATATCGTTCCTGACTTCCTGACTCTTCTGCACGGCGTAATTGACTCTCCGGACATTCCTCTAAATGTATCGAGAAGCTACCTGCAGTCTGATTCCAATGTCAAGAAGATCTCCACATATATCACAAAGAAGGTAGCAGATCGCCTGGAAGAGATCTACAAGAATGAGAGAAGCGAATACGAACAGAAGTGGGATAATCTCAAGCTCTTCATTGAATATGGTATGCTTACAGATGAAAAATTTGCAGAAAGAGCAATGAAGTTCGCTCTCCTGAAGAATTGCGATGGCAAGTACTTCGGATACGAAGACTATAGAAAGGCTATTGAAGCAAATCAGACAGATAAGGACAATAAGGTCGTTTATCTCTATTCAACAGATACTGTAGAGCAATATCAGTATATCGAAGCTGCAAAGACCAAGGGATATGATGTCCTCCTGTTTGACTGTCAGCTCGATGCACATTTTGTTAATTTGCTTGAATCAAAAATTAAAAATTCTTCTTTCGTACGAGTGGATGCAGATTCAATAGACAAGCTTATCAGAAAGGAAGATATCTCTGAGCCTGAACTCACTGATGCAGAAAAGAAAGATCTTTCATCTATCTTCGAATCAGTGCTTCCTGAAGGAAACCACTATTATATTAAGGCAGAAAACCTTGGCGAAACAGGAGCTCCTATTCTGATTACTCAAAGCGAATTCATGAGAAGATACAGAGATATGTCGGCATTAGGCGGTGGTATGAACTTCTATGGTGAAATGCCAGTCTCCTACAACATAGGTATCAATGTTGAACATCCTCTAATCAAGAGAATACTTGATTCCAAGATTGAAAAGACAGCAGCTGGATGTTCAGGATTCGATAGCAGAATCTCTACCCTCAATTCTCAGATTGAAAAGATCAAGGATTCTGACAAACAGGAAGACAAGGACTTGAGGTCATCTCTGGAGAAAGAGATTGAAGGTGTAGAAGAGGAAAGAAAGGCGGTGATGGTGGACTTTGCAAAAGACAATATCCTTATTCATCAGGTAGTTGACCTTGCCCTCCTTGCCAACAACATGCTTAAAGGAAAAGATCTTTCAGCATTCATCAAGAGGAGTATCGAAGTACTTTAATTATCTTGAAGCTGTAAGAAATTTGATTGCCTCGCACAGAAGTTTATTGATACTCTCGTGCGAGGTAATTGATTCTATGGGGAACCCGAAGACAATGGATCTGTAATCGGTTCCATCGTAGGCGATAGCTGCACCATTGTTGGAACCATTATATCTCATCCATGTATGTGCTGCCATATCGGTAGGTATCAGAGCATCTGTTGACTCGCTACAGAATGTCAAAGGTGATGGAGTAACTGCAATCTCATATACATCCTGTGAATCAGACGTTCTTCTGATTATTCCGGTTGATGAGGCAAACGCATTTGTCCATCTTGTTTTAAGTATCTCTGAAACGAAAGATTCTATCTTATACTCCTCCATAACCTCTTTCTCTATTTCTGAGATTAATTCGGAGAGTTTCACAATATTAGAAATCGTACTGTCATTTCTTCCAGCTGAAGCGATTATCTGACGTTGCAATTCACTGATATTCTTTGTAATATAGGTCTCATAATAGTTATATCCAAGGGAATCATTAGACTTGACAGCCTTGTGTGTTATGGATTGGGATTCCTTGAGGGACTTTTCCATCAGTATTTTAGCTTTATTCAGATGTTCCAGAACAGAGGCATTGAGTGCTGAGAGATCAGAGATGGGTGTAACACCGTTGGAATAGGGAGAGGAAGATGAGCCTATGTATGCGCCTGAGATTATGATGGAACCGCTGTTTCTGCAAAATTGGGATATCTCTTTCCTGAGCTTAAGAGGAAAAATCTTCTCCGGACTGTTTTCCTTGCCTGTAATGATATCAAGTACCTTGTATTCAGAAAGATTTGGGGTATTGTCTTCCAAAAGTATTGACACCGATGAAGAGGAGAAGCTCATTCCACATTCAAGGAATGCTCTTCCATGGATAGAGGGGTAGTCCATACTGTTTCCGGCTACACCTTCCCTGGTATAATCTATATATGATGCACCGAATCCAGGCTGCCAGTCGGTTCTCCAGTCCTGATGTTTGTTGAAGTTGTACTGGCCGCCAACATATGAATAGTCGTGTTTATATGGTGTGCCGCTCTCGGTACTCTGATGGTATCCATTGCTATTAAAAAGAGAGCTTTCTAAGTAGGATGGAGAGCTTGTCTTATAGTAATTGTTGATAATCAGTGCTTTGCTCGCTCCTTTGAGGTATCCAGCGGAAAGGACTTCGCTTGGAAACGACTCTCCTCCGTTATTAGCAGCTGCTATTTTGAAACTATAAATCTTACCCTCTTCAAGTTTAATTTCAGCAGATGTGCCATTGATGATTCTGCCATTGTCGAATCCGACATTGTATTTGTCAGATGAAGGGTCTGTCACCCTGGTGTATAGTATATAGCATGTAGGAGTGGCACTGGGCTCGAGTGGATCTTCTCGCCCCTGCCAGTTAAGAATGACAACTCCCTCTTTTTCATTAGACAAAAGAGCAGAAAAATTTTCTACCGGAAGGGGTTGAACTGTGTATTTGTTATTTCCAGTATATGCCAGATATTTAAGAATTCCTTTGTATAGAGAGCGGGCTACTGTGAACTTGAACTTTGGATCGGTGCCGTATTTCATATCCGAGTAATTCTGATGCGCAAAGAGTTCAATGAGCAGGGATGGTACTTCCGGTATGCGTGCCTCCACATACGATTTGTCCCAAAGCCCTCTTCGGGTCCAGTCTATTCCAAATACGGATGAAACATCCTCAATGATTTGGCTCTGAACAATATCGGCAAGTTCTCTTGATGTGGTTCGACTTCTTCCGTCACTGTATTTAGTCTTGTTGGATGACTTCGTACTGAAAATGGCAAGTGTACCGACAATAGAGTCTGTCAGATGCTTTCCTGCATCTGAATGGACCGATAGTGACAAATCCACGGGAACGTTGAAATCTTCAATCAGACTATTGACCCAAAGCCCCCTTGACCAATAATCATCTTTATAATCGTTTTGGCCCTCGAATTTGGAATATACACTATATGGAAAACCGCACCATTGCAGCCAATATCTTCCTCCTTCAGCATAACGTGGCATTCCAGAAATTTCTCCGGCTCTTGAGATGTTACCCATGCCACCACCGAATCTAACAGCATCTGTTGTCACTATTGCATCGCTTTGATTATCATTGATGTTAATGTTTGTAACTATAACCCCTTGTCCAAGGAGATCTTTGTCGAAATGGAATTTTCCCAGGTACACCCATGTGCCACCGCCCATCTTCTGGTTGACTCTGAATATGGTTTCACCTGAAGAGTGTCTGACTGTATACTCTGCACAATTCGTGGAATTTGGCAAGGTAGAGTAGGATACATAGACTCCGTATTCGCCTGATTTTCCGAAGACAGGAAGGTAAGAAGCTATTGTCGAGCCATCTTTGGAGAGTGGTACCATCCTGCTTGTTCCATTGCTAAAGGGGTTTGTGTTATCCTTGATGGAAGAGCCCAAGTCAGATGAGAATCCTTTTACCGGAGAGTATTCCCATCTGTATGCATTGCTGCTCAGGTACTCTTCATTGTAGAAATCCGAACCATTGTCAATAATTATCTCCTCCATATTAAAATCCCTCTCTCGTGAGATGGTGGTATAAGCTCCTGCATTTTCCAGCATGGGGGCCAGATAGTTAACAGTAATATCGTGGGTGAGCAAATCTTCAATTGTAGAGAAGAATGGAGCCCTTTGCCACATCCATCTGTTTTCATCATTGGAATAGTACCATCCGTGACTTGGTGTCAAGGCTATTATTTTGTTGCTCAGGCCGTTCTTGCATTGGATCTGACGGGAAGCGTTCTTCACCCATTGCGAATGGCTTCTTGAACTCCTGACAGAGGATTCCCTTCCTGAAAAATAGGTAGAAGAGAGTTCTTCAAGGGTTTTATTTGCGCTCTTGACGGTGAACTTTTTTCCGGAGCATTCCTTGGGGAGATTTCTCTTGACAATACTTTTTATTGCTATTACATCATCTTCTCTTATAGGATATTCGGATAGTTCTCTCGAAAATTCCAATGATAATCTGCCATCTTTGCCAGTTTTGACATCTACCAGACGTATTGGCTTGTCGATGACAGCCCGACCCTCAAGGTATCTCTGTAGGGAGTCGGCTATATGAATGAATTTTATGTTGGATATGTCGGGTTTGAGTGGTTGTGCAGATAGTATTCCGGCAGATATTATAAAGGTAAGTGTGTAAAAAAGTTTTAGAGTTAAAGTTCTGGTTTTCATTTTTTTTTGAAAATTATATTATGTAGGGCAATTGGTAAAAGACCTATTGTCAGACCGCAAAGGTCTGCTATGAAATCAAATATGTCAGCTGTTCTATTCTGAGTCAATGTCATTTGGGCTATCTCTGTCCCTGCCGCAAAGAGGATACCGGATAGAATTGATGATAAGAAAGCATACTTCTTGATCCAAGGAATATGTATGGAGTATCTGAGTGCAAGCCAGCAAAAATATGGATAAGGCATGAACATCAGAGAGTGTATGAATTTATCTGCAGGGATTCCTAAATAACTCTCTTCCAACTTAATATTTGTATCTGAAAAGTTAAAGAGACAAAGAAACAAGACAGCCGCTATATATATGATGTAAAATACTTTCGATTGAATTCTTTTCGCTATAAACATTGTTTTATTATTTTTCTGCAAATATAAATCTTTTTTTAATCGTCGATGCCTCGATTTGTGGAATTGTGAAAAGAAATGTAAATTTGTAAGATATAAATGAAATAGTTATGAAAGATAGTTTAAGATCCTTGAGAAGAGAGGAGATAGAATTACTTCAGGCAGAAGGTTGCTCAAGTGATAGCTGGCATAGTGTTATGATTGAGGGAGAACTTGGTGAAAGCCGTTTCTCGAATGTGCACTTTACAGGTGAAATCCGGATAAATAAGCAAAGCAGACCTTCTGTGGTATGCAATGCCACTCTGAAAAATGTGACTTTGGGGTTCGGTCTGAGCATCAAAAACGTGAATGGAGTCATTGAAAACTGTAATATATCAGATAATGTTATTATAGAAAATGTGGGTGTTATTACATGCACTCCCGGTTCCTCTTTCGGTAATGGCACTGTAGTCGAAGTATTGAGTGAGACAGGAGATAGAGGCGTCCGAATTTTTGAAGGGCTCGATTCACAGATGGCATATATCTACTCTTTATATAAATACGATAAGGATCTTATTATTGCTCTTGACAGGATTATAGATGCTGAAATAGCTTCTAAAACAGAAACCAGAGCACTGATTTCAAAAGGTGCAATCATAAGGAATACTACTAGAATGACAAATGTCAAGGTAGGGCCATTCTCTATTGTAGATTCTGCTTTATGTCTTGAAAACGGCACTATTGTCTCTACAAAGACATTCCCTGCACATATAGGTCCAGGTGTAATTATGAGGAACTTTATCGTAAATAAAGGGACAGTGGTAGAAGATAATGCCTCAATATATGATAGTTACATAGGTCAAGCGTGCCATGTAGGTAGGGGATTCACATCGAGTCATTCACTGATTTTTTCAAATTCACATTTTGAAAATGGTGAGTCAGCCGCAATGTTTGCACTTCCTTATAGTGTTTCCCATCATAAATCTTCGCTTATGATAGGAGGTCTCTACTCATTTATGAATGCAGGCTCTGCTACCAATTTTAGTAACCACTTGTATAAGGCAGGACCTATCCACTATGGACTCTTCGACAGGGGAGTAAAGTTCGCCTCAGGCTCATATACTATGCTTCCGGTACACATAGGGGCTTTCTCTACAGTAATGGGACATCACAAGGGGCATCCTGATACATCCCATCTTCCTTTTTCATATATTGTTGAATCAGAGAATGGAACATCAGTGATTCCAGGTGTATCTTTCTCTACTGTAGGGCTTTATAGAGACACTGGGAAATGGCCATCCCGTGATAAGAGAGATACAATAGAATATCTTGACTCCATTACTTTTGATGTTCTTTCTCCGTATACAGTTGAGAGGATGTTGCAGGGAGTAAATTTTCTACAGAGCGGAGAGAAGGGCATAGGTTATTCAGTATCAGAGCGTCATCGAAAAAATGGAGTAACGATATATACTGAAGCTATGGAGATATATTTTGGGTCACTATACCTGAATCACCGAAATGTTTATTCATCTGAAGATGAGAATGAGCATATAGGAAATAATTGGGTGGATATCGGTGGACTGATAGCACCGGCCTCCAAGGTGTCTGATATTCTAACTCGACTAAAGAACGGGAAGATCAGCAGTGTCTCTTCTCTAAGATATGAATTTAATATCCTTCATGAATTGTACAGATCTCATGAATGGAGCTGGGCAATATCAAAAATAAGGGAGCTGTTCTCCCTCTGTGGTGAACTTTATTCCGAAGAGAATTACACAAAGGTATCAGAAATTTACCGCAAATCTTATATCAGTCATTTAAATAAAGTACTGAAAGACGCTGAAAAAGAATATAATGAGCCTCTTTTAAGTAACTTTGGAGCTGATTCATTCGGTTCTGAATCTGTGAAAGAAGCTGATTTGATGGCATCAAGAGGTCTTTATGAAGAGAATAAAATAGTAAAAGAGTTAAGGAAAGAGCTGAAGAGAGTCTCATCCCTCCAGACTCTTTAGCTCAACATCTGTTTTTATCTTCTCTATAATGGAGGTTACTACATTCCAGATCTTTCCTCCCTTCGAGTAATCAGCGGGGCAGACGAAGTGTACCCTTTGTTCTTGATATAGTTGTTTTGATTTTTCGTAGTTGTCTCCCTCTGGATTATAGACAGCGATCGAGTGACCCCCGAATTGCTTTACGAGTTTCATACATGGTATGTCTGTTGCTCCGTCTCCGAAGTAGATCATCCTTGAGAAGGGAACAGGTCTTTCACTCTCTGGGAGAAATTGGTTAACCAGTGAGTGGTCTCTGATGCTATGAACACCTTTATTGATTTTGAAGAGGAACTGAGTCTTGGCAGTATAGTCGACAGCAACCGCAGGCCAGATAGCTTCCCCATTTTCATATAGGAATGAACAGGCATATACTTTCTTGAATTCATTATATATGGAGGTTCCCTCTATCATCTCCGTCAGTCCTGATGAATTGATATAGTGAACCACATCTATTCCCCGTTCTGCTCCATAACTGTTGATCTGACTGAACCACTCGCTTACTCCGGGGTAGAGCTTTACCATAGAGCCGAACTTTCTGAAGCTCTCGCGGCTCAGCGTGACCCCCTTGGCTTTGGCCTCATCTATCATGGTCTTCATGTAACACAAAATCTCACTGGCATCGTTCATTTCAGAGAGTGTATTGCTTTTGTTCCAAAACTGAGCAGGATTGGAACCGAATGTCTGAATAAGTCCGAACTCTTGCATATTCGCTGGAGATAGTGTACCGTCAAAATCATATATCAGTGCAACTGTAGTCATCTTTTTCCTTTTTTTTTACAAAATTGGTAAAATTTTCCCTATTTTTAACTTTTTAATACCAGTTCTGTAAATGAAAGATTTTGATAATATATATATCCTTGATTCTCATTGTGATACCCCATCAATGCTGATTGAGGGCATTGATCTCTCTGTAAGAAACACACATTCTCATGTCGATATACCAAGACTCAGAGAGGGTGGTGTAGATGCTATATTCTTCTCTATTTATACCCCTGTTACATATTTTGGCAATCAGGCGACTGAATATGCAATTAACCTTATATCAAAGAGTTATATGGCTATTTCAGATAATTGTGAAGATTTGGCTCTCGCCAGAACAGCATCTGATGCATATGAAAACAAGAAGAATGGAAAGATATCCGTCTTTCTGGGTATGGAGAACGGAACTCCTATTCAAGAGGATTTTTCTTTCCTACATCTGTTCAATGACTTTGGAATAAGGTATCTTACACTGTGTCATAATTCTGATAATCAGATATGTGATTCAGCGGTAGGAACTCATGGTACTTGGGGCGGGTTATCTCCTTTCGGAAAGAGACTCCTTGAGGAACTTAACTCTTTGGGAATATTGGCAGATTGCTCTCATGCCAGTGATGCTACATTTTATGATATGCTCAAATATTCCAAGGCTCCAATCATTGCATCCCACTCAAGCTGCAGAAAACTGTGCAACCATCCGAGGAATATGACCGATCAGATGATTAGGGATCTTTCATCTGAAGGAGGGTTGGTGCAGATTAATTTCTATCCCAGATTCATTGATGAGTCATTTGCAGTAGAAAACCAGCGCTACAGAAGATTGTCTGAATTTATGGAAAAGTGGCAGGCCATATATAGAGAGGACCTCTACAATGATATAGCCAAGGATAACTATTTTTCTGCTATTGAGGAACTTAAGACCATAAAAACTCCAGGAATAAGCAAGGTGGTCGACCATATAGACAGGGCAGTGATTCTAGCCGGCTACGAGTCTGTCGGTCTTGGATCAGACTTCGATGGTATAGATGTTGCGCCCAGAGGACTCGAGGATATATCTTCTTATTACAAAATAGCCTCGGAATTGAAATCCCGAGGCTACTCGACTACTCATATTGAAGCTATTATGGGTGGTAATCTGCTCAGAGTTTTGGATGAAGCTGCTCGATTAGCTTCTTTCTTAAGAAGTTAAGGGCATTTGCGGCAAATCTCTCTATATTGGTAGCTCTATTGGACGAGAAATTGAAACGTATGGTTTCAGCTACATCCTTGCCCAGGTTATTGTCCTTGTATGCTACTGCCACCCATACTGTTCCGACTGGTTTCTCGTCTGACCCACCGTCTGGTCCTGCTATACCTGTGGTAGAGAGGGCAAAATCGCATCCAAGCGCCTTTTTGGCTCCCAGAGCCATTGCTTTTGCGCACTCTGAACTGACTGCTCCATAATTTGAAAGTATTTCATCCGATACATTAAGCAAAGACTTCTTAACTTCATTGCTATAGGAAGTTACCGAGCCTATAAAATACTTTGACGAACCTGCATTGGCTGTAAAAAGAGAAGCTATTCTTCCGCCCGTACATGATTCGGCTACTCCTATAGTCTTGCCGTTGGCCATGAGTATTCTGGCTATTGCAATAGTTAATGTATCTTCACCTTCGCCATAAACAGCATCTGCCAGAAGAGGCAAAATTTTCGCAAACTCCTCATCTATCCTTTTCATACCATTCTCTCCGGCACCATATATGGAAAGCCTGAGTTTCACTCCATTAAGCGCATTCGGAAGATATGCAAGCTTCATATCGCATGGGAGAGAATCCTCCCAAGATGCTATCTTGGCGGCAAGCATTGACTCAGGGATGCCGAAAGTCGTTATTGTCTTGTGTTCAATGTGTTCCAAGGAGAAATGACTTCTTATATCCTGCATGATATCGGGCAGGAGGGAGAGTGCTTCAAATGGAACTCCGGGAAGGTTGTAAAGCCTACTGTTTCCTACCTGTGTAACTATGCATGGAGCTGTACCGAGACGATTGACGATTACTTCGCATTTTGACGGTACAAGTGCTTGATTTATATTTATTTCAGATAACTCAATTCCTCTAACTGTCAAGACTCTTTTCACCACTTCTAACTGCTCGTTATTCATCTTCCAAGAGTCACTTGATGAGAGTCTCATAAGTGCTGTTTTGGTAACGTCGTCCTTGGTCGGACCTAGTCCTCCGGTAACTATGACTATGTCGAAAGAATCGAGAAGTGCGGAGAGATGCCCCTCAATATCTTCAAGTCTGTCAGATATTGAAGTCATTCTGTCGACCTTAATTCCAAGTTTGTTAAGTTCTCTTGCGATGTGTGAAGAGTTGGTATCTACAATCTGTCCGATAAGGATTTCATCTCCAATAGTACATATTGCAGCTGTTGTCATTTTATGCCTCCTTTTTCAACGCCTCTTTATTAAGGTATTTAAGTATTTTTCTTACGAATCCAGGGCCGTTATAAATGAAGCCGGAATAGAGTTGAATCAGGGAAGCTCCGGCATCAAGCATATCTTTTGCCTGTTGTGGTGTCATTATACCTCCGACCCCTACGATAGGGAGCAGGCCATTGGTCTTGTCATGTATGTATCTTATGAATTCGAGTGATCTTTCATGAAGCGGAGCGCCACTGAGTCCTCCGTTTCCAATTGATTTCAACTTTTCATCCGATGCTTTAAGTCCCTCTCTTGAATTAGTTGTATTAGTGGCAATTATGCCATCAAGACCGGATATTAATGCAAGATCGATTACTTCGTCAAGATGCTCTTTCGAGATGTCGGGAGAGATCTTCAGGAGGATCGGCCTGTACTCATCATTGTACCTTCTTATTGTTAGAAGATGGTCGATGATATTAGATAGGTGATTTATATCCTGAAGCTTTGTAAGGTCTTTGACATTGGGGCATGATACATTGATTGTGAAGTAGTCGACAAAATCGTACAGCAGTGAAAATGATTTTTCATAATCTTTATAGGCCTCTTCATTGGGTGTAGAAGAAGCTTTTGAAAGATTGCCTCCCACTATAACATTTGGCGATCTTTTTTGCAGACACTGTGCAGCATATTTTACGCCTTTATTATTGATACCCATGCGATTAATTATTGCCTTGTCTTCAACGAGCCTGAAGCATCTTGGTTTAGGATTGCCAGGCTGAGGCTCAGGTGTAAGTGAGCCGATTTCAACAAAACTGAATCCGAAGTTCCCCAATTCGTTATAACACTCTCCGTTCTTGTCGAGCCCTGCTGCTATTCCTACCGGATTCTTGAAGGAAAGACCGAATACTTCACGATGTAACTTCCCCGAAGTATCCTTGACATTATAGCAAGCTCTGGTGATAGAACCAAGAAAAGGAATATTTCTCATGACCTTCAACATTCTGAATGTGAGGTTGTGAGCTGTCTCTGGGGAGAAAGAGAACAAGATAGGTCGAATCAATCTATACATAATATGCAAACTATACTGCAAATATAGCTCTTATTTCGGAAAGAATTCTTGAAAAGAACCGTCTGAAAAGAAAATAGTAATCCTTTGGATTCTTTTAGAACTCTCTTCCACATCAGAAGAGCAGAAGAGGGAATCATTATCGCCTTTGTCGAAAAGTTCCTCCTGAGGCTCCGGGGGTAGTGGCTCTGTGAGTATTCCGTTCTTCATAGGTGAGCCCGTTCCCAACAAGAGCCATTCTATATTGACTTGGGGATATATTTTGGCAATTTTTGTGAAGAAGTCATAGCCGGGTTTGTTCCTTCCGGAAAGAAGGTGAGACATGGTTGAGCGCTGGACACCAATATTGTTTGCAAACTGTGCTGGATTTGTCCCTAAAAGGTCAATCAAATGCTGTAAACGTGTTTTCATTGTTGTAACCATTAATATTACAAAAGTAATAATAAATCTGTTTACATAATTAAAAATATTAAAATTGTCATCTGTAAACAAATCTGAGAGGGTAGGAGGATTATCTACTGTAGGTCAAATAGATATATTAGTGACATTGTTATCTATATTAAATGTGTAAATAAATACTATAAATTACTTATATAGAGTATTATAAACATTGTGGTAATTGAAATATTTGCCTATTTTCAGCCAAAACACATAAAATTAACCATAAAGCTTATACTAAAAGTGTAATCAAAGTGATTAAGTAGCTCATAAACAGCGAAATATATCCAAATAATTGCTCGATAATAAAAAATTATTGAAGTGATTTTCAATAGGGTGAACGCATGTTCTTTTATGTAAATACATGTTGTATATTGTGTATTTTGCAATGTTCTCTTGTGAATTCCTTTTGTGAACACTTTTTCGAATTTCAAAGATTTTGACTTAAGAGATATATTGTATAGCTTTGTGTCGGAAATAGGCTAAAATAGGCCTTAAAATATGATTTATGAATTGTCCCAAAATTGATATTTCGGAGTTCAGCTATGACCTTCCCCACGATAGAATCGCTACCTATCCGGCTCAAAGGAGGGATGCATCGCGACTCCTTATATATAATAAAGGTGTAATCGATGATACTGCATTTACATCTTTGCCATCTGTGCTCTCACCTGGATCACTCATGGTATTCAATAATACGAAGGTGGTTCCTGCTCGGCTTTTGTTCCAGAAGTCTACAGGAGCTCTTATTGAGATTTTCTGTCTAGAACCTCACGAACCGAGAGACTATGCAGTCTCTTTTGCCTGTGACTCCACTTGTGTCTGGAAAGTAATCGTAGGTAATAAGAAGAAATGGAAGGATGGAGACCTTGAACTGTATACCACTCAGGGAAATCGAGAACTTGATATTATTGATTTAAGGGCTTCCATGGCTGGCGAGGATGAAAATGGTGTTTATGTACGATTTTCATGGAAGGGACAGCTCCCTTTTTCTCAGGTATTGGATATGTGTGGCAAGATTCCTATCCCTCCATACCTTAACAGAGAGACTCAGGATATTGACCTTGAAAGGTATCAGACCACATATGCCCTTGTAAGGGGATCAGTAGCTGCCCCGACAGCCGGTCTTCATTTTACAGATTCTGTACTTGGGGAGATCGATTCCAAAGGGATTCATAGAAGTACAGTCTGTCTACATGTGGGTGCAGGAACTTTTTTACCGGTCAAATCCCGCTATATCAGCGGGCATCAGATGCATTCTGAGCCCTTCTCGATTTCATTGAATACTTTAGACCAACTATATAAAACTATTGATAATGGTGATATTATAGCTGTAGGAACTACCTCTGTAAGGACTTTGGAATCCCTCTATTATATGGGCTTGAGATGCTATAATGCAGTAAAGTCCGGTTCCCAATGGTGTGAGGATGTCACCTCTCAGTGGGAGCCATATAATACCGATGAACAACTCTCTCCAAAGCAGAGCATTGAGTCACTTCTTGATTATATGACTTCCAAGTCGCTCTCTTCTCTGACAGGCAGGACAAGGATAATAATAGTGCCATCATATAAATTCAAGTTTGTAACCAGGCTGGTAACCAATTTTCATCAGCCTCAAAGCACGCTCCTGCTATTGATAGCCGCCTTTATTGGGGAAGATTGGAAGCGAGTATATGATTATGCTATGAAAAACGATTTCAGGTTTTTAAGTTATGGTGATTCTTCTTTGCTGATACCGTAGTCTGATATGAAAAAGTTCTTGAAAATAGTCGTTTTTTTGCTTGTTATCGCTCTGTCTGCGCTTGCATTCAAGTGGGTATATTACCATAACCGCTCACTTTCTGTAGATAAGTTCAATGCACGAAGGGCTTTGAATGATATATCTATCATTGCTGATAAGCCTCACTCGGTTTTCGATGATTCTGAGCGTGATGCAGTCCGGTCTTTCCTTGTAGGCAGGCTTGTGCAACTTGGTGGAGAACCTATCGTCTATGACTACGACTCGGTTGAATGTAAATTTGGCAAATTATTGAATGTAAGCAATATATATTGTGAGTTCAGACCTGAGGCAGAGACTGAACCATCTTCATGGGTTCTTCTCACTGCACACTATGATTCGCGATATAGATATGTAAGAGATAATGCATTGCAGATTTCAAAAGGGGCTGCTGATGACGGTTATGGTCTGGCTGTTATTCTGGAACTTCTTCGCGGGGCTCTCTCTTATCGAGGTGAGTGGAATCAAGGTATCAAAGTGATATTCACTGATGGAGAGGAGGTTGCCATGGCCGGTTCATCTACCCTGATGAAGATGAACCCATCTCTGGTTGATGATGTTGGCCTGCTTGTCAACATTGAGGCACGGGGAGCTAAAGGTCCTGCCATGATTTTTGAGAGTACGAAAGGTAATTCGAAGGTTATGGATTTCTATTTTGACAATTCGCCTCTTCCGCTTTCATACTCACTCTCCTCGTTCGTTTATGACCGTTTGCCATCCTATACTGATTTTCAGCAATTCAGCCAAAAATGTAATGGTCTGAATATAGCGGTGATAGATAATCTCGACATTTACCACTCATCGAAGGATAACTACAATAATGTGAGCGAAGAGTCACTCCTTAACTATGGGATACAGCTTGAGCCACTGCTTAGGTCTTTCCTTGTCGGAAAAGAGTATTCTGATCCTCATTATTTTGATTCAGAGGAAGATATGATATTCTTCTCTATACCGCTTTTGGGTTCGTTCTCATGTGGCAAGGGATTATGGTATTTTCTTAACTCGTTATTGGTCCTTTTATTTTCTTTTATCTTCGGAATATATCTGAGTCTTGGTAAGATTACTGTAAAGGGTATGATGGGCAAATCATGTCTGATTCTGATAATAGCATTGGCATCTGCTGCTTTGGCTGCTGTAATAGGCTTATATTCAGTTATTCCCTCCTTTTTGGTGTTTATTGTGGTATATCTTGTCAAGAGGAAAAACAATACTAATTATCCCTTTGAGATGCTCTTTGGGATCTCTTTGTTGTTGTTTATCTTTGCCCTTGTACTCTTTATTTCAACAGGTGAGACATTTGTGTTTGCCATTCCTTTATTCGCCATTCTCATGGCATTAATGCTGCACTTGGTCGTATTCCTGAATAATTTGGCTGCTCTTTCAGCTTCTCTTATTGTATTGTCTGGATACTCGTTCTTGTATATTCTCGCTTTATCATTGGGTACTATGGCGGGTATACCCATTGCTTTTTTGGCAGTAATGTATCTTACTGCAATCGTATCTTTGTTTGAAATATTTATGATCCAAAAACGTTGAATGAAATGGAAATGAATTGTTTTGATAATATAAGACCATATACTGAATCAGAAACAGTTGAAGCCCTTAAGAGGGTTGCGGATTCACCTCTTATTGATTTGATACCCAAGTATATAGATGAAATAGATGCTACATCTTTGAGGTATGCTCTCAGAAATGTCAAGGGAATTGATGATTTTCAGATTAATATCATGGCTAATGTAGTCAGGGCTGTTATAGCTAAGACTTCATCCGGGTTAAGTGTCAGTGGTACTGAGTATTTCAAGACAGGCGGCAAGCATATTTTTCTTTCGAATCATAGAGATATAATGCTGGATCCTGCCATTTTGCAGCTTATTCTCTTCGAGAATGGGGTCTCCACCACTGAAATAGCTGTTGGCGACAACCTTATTGCCAATTCACTAATCGAGGATGTGTTCAGATCCAACAGGATGATTAAAGTATCCAGGTCAGGTTCTCCAAGGGAGAAGTATGTCGCGTCAATGACCCTTTCAAACTATTTGAGATCAAGTGTCGCATCAGGAAGATGTTCTGTATGGATTGCACAGAGAAATGGCAGATCTAAAGATGGTAAGGATCATACTGAGCAGGGAGTTCTTAAAATGTTGGACATGAGTGGAAAAAATAGGTTTGTACAGAATTTTATGGAGCTTTCTATCCTACCTGTCTCTATCTCTTACGAATATGAGCCTTGTGATTTCCTAAAGGCGCGCGAGCTCTACATCTCCAAGAGGGAAAAGTATGTCAAGAAACCAGGCGAGGACCAGCATAGCATACTTACAGGAATCATGCAGCACAAAGGAGGCATTTCATTTGATTTTTCTCCTGCCATTACGCTTGAAGAGATTGAAGAATGCGCAGGATTGGACAAAAACGAGCGTTTTGTCGCTCTTGCCGCTAAAATAGACGAACGTATCAATACTCGTTTCAAACTCTGGAAAACAAACTATATAGCGTGGGATATTCTCAATTCAGCATCGAAATACCACTCTTATTATACCTTGGAAGAGAAGGCTGCTTTCGAGAGCTATATGGAAAAGGGCCTTTCGGCAATAGTTGCAAAAGACCCTGATATTGATATTAAGGAGCTTGAATCGATTTTCCTTTCAATCTATTCTAATCCTATTTCGCTATAGTACCGTCGATATGTACATCGAGCTGAGGGAAGGGGAATCTTATTCCATTCTTTGGCAGCTCGTTATAGAACACTTTGTTCATATCCCATAGTACATTCCAATAATCAGGAGTGTTGACCCATGCTCTTGCAGAGATGATTACAGCGCTGTCTCCCAGTTCACTAACTATAGCGTAAGGTTCTTCGGGAACGGAGAGAACTCTTTGGTCTTCTTTCAGAAGGGAGGCCATTGTTTTTATTGCATTGTCTGCATCATCACCATAACTGATGCTGACCAGCCACTCTATACGTCTGTAAGGCGCCATGGAGTAGTTTTCGATATTGTTGTTGGCAATAGGACCATTGGGCAAGTGTATGATTTTGTTATCCGGTGTATGAATTTGTGTAGTGGTTATAGTAATTGCATCAACTGTTCCGGAAAGCCCGTTCACGTTGATAAAGTCTCCAACTTTGAAAGGCTTGAAAAGCAATATCATGACACCACCGGCAAAGTTCTGGAGGGTTCCGCTCAATGCCATACCTACCGCAAGACCTCCGGCAGCAAGCAAGGCGGCAAAAG
The DNA here is from genome assembly GCA_029010575.1 of Bacteroidales bacterium. Classification (GTDB taxonomy): domain Bacteria; phylum Bacteroidota; class Bacteroidia; order Bacteroidales; family UBA932; genus Coprenecus. The sequence continues at coordinate 31,891 of JAQXKS010000067.1, forward strand.
TGCTTGTAGGGACACCCAATATGCCTACAATGATGACAAAAAGAACAACCGTAAGTGTTATATTCACAAAGCTAAGAGCAAATGTGGCGAATGAGGCCTCCATCTCTCTTTTTTTAAAGATTGAAATAAGTATTTTCCGGATTCTCTTGATGAGCCATCTGCCAACAATGTAGATGAGCATTGCCGCGATTACTTTCAGACCCCATTTGAGGATTATACGTATCAGAGAATCAATTATTTCGCTTCCAGACATTGTTGATACTTTCTCCAAAACGTCTGCTATCGCCATTCCTAAAGTATCCGTTGGTTCAGGCTTGAATGTCAAAAAAGGTAACATTTTAGTACAAATTTATCTGTTTGACTGCGAAAATAACTAAAAATTTATTATATTTGCTAACTTTTAAAAATAAAAATTCTATCTTCGATGAAAAAAGAAATATCTCTCGAACAGGCCGTTGCAATGGTAAAGGACGGCATGACGGTAATGATAGGAGGCTTCCTTGGTGTTGGAGCGCCTTTGCAAATCGTTGATGCTCTTGCTAATAGCGGAGTGAAAGATTTGACTGTCATTTGTAACGATACAGCATTTCCCGACAAATCTCTCGGTAAACTTGTCGTAAATAAACAGATTAAGAAGGTTATTGTGTCCCATGTAGGAACTAATCCCGAAACAGGAAACCAGATGAATTCTGGTGAACTTGAAGTAGAATTTTCTCCTCAAGGTACAATCGCAGAAAGAATCAGAGCAAAAGGTGCTGGACTTGGTGGAGTTTTGACCACTACCGGTCTGGGTACTTTGGTTGCTCAAGGAAAGGAGGTGGTTACTGTCGACGGCAAGGAATATCTTCTCGAGAAACCTCTTGGTGCCGATATTGCACTCATAGGAGCCTCCCTCGCTGATGAATCAGGAAACCTTGTCTACTACGGCACCACACAGAACTTTAACCCTATAATGGCAATGGCTGCCGATCTGGTAATCGTAGAGGCTCAGGATGTTGTTCCCACTGGAGAAATTGCTTCTCATCAAGTTCATACCCCCGGAATTTTCGTAGACTATATTTATAAAACAAAATAATAATATACTATGGGTGCAAAATCTATTATCAGACTCAGAATGAGCTCACATGATGCTCATTATGGTGGAAATCTCGTTGATGGTGCAAGGATGCTCCAGCTCTTTGGTGATGTTGCTACAGAGCTGCTTATTATCAACGACGGAGACGAAGGACTCTTCAAGGCATATGACAATGTTGAATTCATGGCTCCTGTATTTGCAGGCGACTATATCGAAGCTGAGGGCGAAATCGTATCTGTTGGAAATACATCCAGAAAGATGGTGTTTGAAGCACGCAAGGTAATCGCTCCCCGTACAGATATCTCTGATTCTGCTGCAGATGTTCTTGCTGAACCTGTGGTTGTATGCCGTGCCAGCGGTACTTGCGTAGTCCCTAAAAAATGTCAGAGAAAAGGAGAATAATTCGCTATGGACAAACTTATTATCACAGCCGCTATCTGCGGCGCCGAGGTGACAAAAGAACAGAACCCCGCAGTCCCTTACACAGTAGAAGAGATTGTAAGAGAGGCAAAATCTGCAGTTGATGCTGGGGCTGCAATAGTTCACCTTCATGTAAGGGAAGATGATGGTACTCCCACTCAGAGTAAAGCACGCTTCAAAGAGTGTATTGATGCTATCTACAAGGAGTGTCCTGACGTAATTATCATCCCCTCTACAGGTGGTGCTGTCGGAATGACTGCTGAAGAACGTCTTCAGCCTACCGAGCTTTATCCCGAAATGGCTACTTTAGATTGCGGTACATGTAATTTCGGTGATGATGTGTTCGAAAATACAATGCCTATGATGAGGGCTTTCGGAAAGAGAATGCTTGAAAACGACATCAAGCCTGAATACGAGTGCTTTGAAATGGGCCATCTCGATACAGTCCTCAATATGGCACGTAAAGGTCAGGTGCCCGGTGCCCCCATGCAGTTCAATTTTGTTCTCGGTGTTCCAGGATGTTCTCCCGCAACAGTCCAGAACCTTGCATGGATGGTAAATGCGATTCCCGCAGGAAGTACCTGGACAGCTACAGGAATCGGCAGAAACGCTTTCACACTTGCAGCAGCTGCAATCGTTATGGGTGGTAACGTCCGTGTAGGTTTCGAAGATAACCTCTATCTCGAAAGGGGTGTCCTTGCAAAATCAAACGGAGAGCTTGTAGCTAAAGTTGTCCGTCTTGCAAAAGAATTGGGCAGAGAGGTTGCAACTTCTGCCCAAGCAAGAGAAATCCTGAACCTCAAACCAAGAAAATAAATCATTAACACAATCAAACACATACTAATATGGCACAGAAAAAAGGCAGTAAATATGGCGTACACAGAGTGATCGAACCTAAAGGAGTTCTTCCTCAGCCTGCAAACAAAATAGACAACAACATGGATGAGATCTATGACAACGAAATTCTCATCGATGTACAGACACTTAATATCGACTCAGCATCTTTTACCGACATTTCGGCACGCGCAAACGGTGATCCTGAACAGATCAAGAAGATCATGTTTGAAATAGTTGAAAAACAGGGTAAACACCGTAACCCTTGGACAGGTTCAGGTGGAATGCTTCTCGGTACTGTTGAAAAGATTGGAGATGCTCTCAAAGGCAAAATTGATCTTAAGGAAGGTGACAAGATAGCAACTCTCGTATCTCTCTCACTTACTCCTCTTCGTATCGATGAAATCCTCGAAATCCGCGCTGATGTCGATCAGGTGGATATTAAAGGTAAGGCAATCCTCTTTGAAAGTGGTATCTATGCAAAGATTCCTTCAGACCTTCCTGAAAAGCTTGCACTTTCTGCTCTTGACGTGGCAGGTGCTCCCGCACAGACAGCAAAACTCGTTAAGCCCGGAGACACAGTTCTCATTATCGGAGCCGGTGGAAAATCAGGTATGCTTTGCTGCTACGAAGCTAAGAAACGCGCTGGTGTAACAGGTAAGGTAATCGGTCTGTGCCACAGCGAAAGAAGTACCAAACGTATGCAGGAACTCGGTTTTTGTGATTATGTATTCTCTGCAGATGCTACACAGCCTGTTCCCGTTCTCGAAAAGATTGAAGAACTTACCAATGGACAGATGTGCGATGTAACCATCAACAACGTTAATATTCCCGACACTGAAATGACTTCTATCCTCTGTACCAAGAATACAGGTGTCGTTTACTTCTTCTCTATGGCTACCAGTTTCACAAAGGCAGCTTTAGGTGCAGAAGGTGTGGGCAGTGACGTTACAATGATTGTAGGAAATGGATATACTAAGGGTCACGCCGAAATAACACTCCAGGAACTCAGAGAGTGTGAAGCTCTAAGAAAAATCTTTACCGAACTCTACGCTTAATACCACATTTATATGGTAGATATTTCAAGAAGACACATATTGTTCCCGGAAGTTACCGATGAACAGTGGAATGATTGGAAATGGCAGGTAAGGAACAGAATAGAGACTCTTGACCAGCTCAAGAAATATATATCATTGACTCCTGAAGAGGAAGAGGGTGTAAAAAAGACCCTCTCCACTCTCAGGATGGCAATCACTCCTTATTATCTCTCTCTGATTGATCCTGATGATCCTAATTGTCCTATCAGGAAGCAGGCCATTCCTACAGGAGCTGAAACACATCAGTCTGCTGCAGACCTCTTGGACCCTCTCCATGAAGATGAGGATTCACCTACACCGGGACTAACACACCGTTATCCGGATAGGGTACTGATGCTTATCACTGATATGTGTTCTATGTATTGCAGACATTGTACCCGTAGAAGATTTGCAGGTCAGAAAGACTGTGAATCTCCTCAAGATAGGATTGAAAAGTGCATTGAATATGTAGAACGCACCCCTCAGGTCAGAGATGTTCTTCTCTCAGGTGGTGATGCACTTATGGTCAGTGATGAGAAACTGGAATACATCATCAAGAGATTAAGGGCGATACCTCACGTAGAGATCATCCGTATAGGCAGCCGTACTCCTGTTGTATGTCCTCAGCGTATTACTGAGAATCTTGTCAACATGCTGAAGAAGTACCATCCTATATGGCTCAACACACACTTTAACCACCCCAAGGAGGTTACTCCTACTTCTGCTGCTGCATGTGCACGTCTTGCTGATGCCGGTATTCCTTTGGGTAACCAGTCAGTTCTCCTTCGTGGTGTTAACGACTGTGTGAATGTCATGAAGCGTCTGGTTCACGAACTTGTGAAGATGAGGGTAAGACCTTATTACATCTACCAGTGTGACTTATCTATGGGACTTGAACATTTCCGTACTCCTGTTTCAAAGGGTATAGAAATTATCGAAGGTCTCAGAGGTCATACTTCAGGATATGCTGTTCCGACATTTGTTGTAGATGCTCCAGGCGGAGGTGGTAAGACACCTGTAATGCCTCAGTATGTGATCTCCCAGTCGCCTGGAAAGGTAATTCTCAGGAATTTCGAAGGAGTCATAACTACCTATACAGAACCTTCTGACTATAAGAATGAATGTCATTGTGAAGATTGCAGAAGGAATGAAAAGGTAGAGGGTGTATCTTCACTTTTGAAGGGCCAGAGATTGTCGATTGAGCCTAAGGTGCTCTATCGTCATGAAAGGCATGTCAAAAAGTAAATCATCTTTTGGTGATGCCATTTATCCAAGAGATATTGAAATACGGATCACTCTCAGTCGTAGGTCTTGAAAAGAATTGCGGCAAGACAGAGTGTCTTAATTACATATTAAACCGCTTACCTAAGGAGGGACGCAAAATTTGCGTCACCTCCATAGGTATAGATGGTGAAAGGATAGATCAGGTTACTTCGACAAGCAAACCTGAAATCACTCTTTCAGAAGGGCTGCTTTTTTCTACATCTGAAAAACATTACAGAATTAGAAACCTTCTGTCTGAGGTGGTTGGCATTTCTGAAGAGACTACTTCGCTTGGCAGGGTAATCACTTCAAAGGTAATAAGAGAGGGGAAAGTGATTCTTTCAGGTCCCTCTTCGTCTGCATCATTGATAAGGTGGATGAAGGAGGTCAAGGCTTTGGGAAGTGATCTTGTGATTGTAGATGGAGCTCTCTCAAGACTCAGCAGTGCATCCCCGGCGGTTACAGAGTCAATGATTCTTGCCACAGGTGCTGCACTCTCGTCCAACATTCCCACGCTGGTGGCCAAAACGGCTTTCGTTGTCCAGATGATAGGACTGGATTTGATGGATCCTACTATTTCCCGTCATGAGACAGTAACTATTTCATCAATGGCTGCAGAGTTTGAGCCCACTCCAGAATGTCGCAGGGTGATGATTTCGGGAGCTCTGACAGACAGAATGTTGAATAGGATTGCCCAGGAAAAGAACCTTGGAACATTTGAGGTGGTGGTAAGGGACTTTACCAAACTATTCATTACACCACGAACTTATGGTGCTTTTGTAAAACTTGGCGGCAGATTACGTGTAGAGAGCAGGAGCAAACTCGTTGCAGTGTGTGTTAACCCTCTCTCTCCGAGCGGTTTCAGACTCGATTCTGACACTCTTTGCAGGGAACTCTCTGATAGGATTTCGCTACCGGTTTACGATATAGTAAAGAACAGATACATAACAAATTAATGAGACTCAGAGATATTATTGATTCACCTTGTGGAATAAGGTATATGCTGGAGGAACTGCCGCTTTCATGTAGTTTCTCGTATACCTATCTGCTCAATACTGAACTTGCATCTGATGCAGGAACGGTAAGGGATCGTTATTCTCTCGTCAGACACTATTTTAGAATTCTGGAACGCAGCAACAGCAATGCTCTCATTAATTTGAGGCACAGATTCTTTACTTTGAAGGATATAGGCAGGACCATCGACAGAATCGATTCAGATGATACTGTGGATGATATAGAGCTTTACGAGGTCAAACATCTCATTCTGACAGGTATCCATATACATGATATTCTGGTAGAGTGTCGGATATCCCCGGATGGCATTGATAAAGAGAAGTTGCATGAAGCTCTCCATATACTCGATCCTCAAGATGAGATGGTCGATGCTTTTTATGTTTATGATTCTTATTCGGCTGAACTGACGCGTATTAGGGAAGCCATTTCAAAGCAGAGCTCAGTAGAATCTCTGGAGCTCCTCAAGCAAGAGGAACTGATTGAACAGATAAAAATCAGAGAGGAGATCTGCAGTAGGCTCAGGCCATTCTGCTCTCATCTGAGGTCTTTGCTGATTACACTTATTGAGTGTGATATAGCTATTGCAAAAGGAGAGCAGATTACATCATTGGGGTTGGTTATTCCAGAGGTTACCAGAGGTGGAATGTGTGAATTTACCTCCCTTTTCCATCCTCTGGTCAGGTCTTCGCTTGAAGCTATTGGTAAGGAATTTACTCCAGTCGACATCTCTTTCAGTGACAGACCTGTCGTTCTTACCGGAGCCAACATGGGTGGCAAGACTGTCGTCCTGAAAATGGTGGCACTCTCATATTACCTCATGCTCATGGGAATGGGTGTTCCCGCAGCCAAGGCGGTTATCCCTTTCCGCAGTTCTCTGTTTTTTGTATGCGGTGACTCGCAGGATATAGAAAGTGGTCTCTCTTCATTTGCAGCTGAGATGAAGAGCATTGACATGGCGATTAAAGCCTCTGAAGATGAAAGCAGGTGTACCGACATGGTAGTTCTGGTTGATGAACCGGCCAGAAGTACCAATCCGCTTGAGGGAACAGCCCTTGTGGAGGCACTTGTATCCATTTTCTCAGCAAGACATGTCAATACCTTGATAACCACGCACTACAATATCAAGGCTGAAGGATGCGACCTCTATAGGGTAAGGGGGTTTGAAAATGGAAAAATGAATTACAGACTCTTTAGAACAGATCTGTCGGAGGCTCCCAGAGAGGCACTCAGAGTAGCAGCCATGATGGGAATTTCGCCATATTGGATTCAAATGGCAGAAGAGCAGCTAAAATCTGCCGAAGGTTTGAAAAATAATTGAAAAATTAATATATATAGTATGAATAGTAAGTTAGGATTGGATTCCGCCAAAATCGCCAAGGCGAGGGCTCTTGCAGCCAGTATCGCTAAAAATGTCCAGGACTTTGCAGATGGATACACAACTGTAGCAGTTGAAAGGACTATCTGCCGTCTTTTGGGTATTGACGGCATTGATGCCAATGGCGTTCCCCTTCCAAATGTTGTAGTTGACGAGCTTAAGGCTCAGGGGTTGCTCAACGAAGGGGTTATTTATTATATGGGTGCAGCTGTCGCAGCTACTGGCCTTACACCTAATCAAATAGCTGAGAATATTGCCGATGGTAAATTTGAAATATCCAAGGTACATCCTATCTCTCCTGAAGAATCTGAAAAGGCTCTGCAGCCTTTTATCACAGCTTCAATAGAACACATCCGTGCCAGAAGAGCACGTAGAGAGGAGTATCTCAGAACTATCGGTGAGGGCCCTAAGCCCTACCTATATGTAATCGTTGCAACAGGTAACATCTATGAAGATGTCGTTCAGGCTGAGGCTGCTGCACGTCAGGGTGCTGATATCATCGCTGTAATCAGAACCACTGGCCAGTCGCTTCTCGACTATGTTCCCTATGGAGCCACCACAGAGGGCTTCGGAGGTACTTTTGCCACACAGGAAAACTTTAGAATCATGAGGGCCGCTCTTGACAAGGTCGGTGAAGAGGTAGGACGCTACATAAGACTTTGCAACTATTGTTCAGGTCTGTGTATGCCGGAAATTGCAGTCATGGGTGCTCTTGAGGGTCTTGATGTCATGCTCAACGATGCTCTCTACGGAATCCTTTTCAGGGACATTAATATGCAGAGAACCTTGATAGACCAGTATTTCTCCAGGGTTATCAATGGCTTTGCAGGTGTTATAATCAATACAGGTGAAGACAACTATCTGACTACTGCAGATGCTGTGGAGGCTGCTCATACAGTACTTGCCTCAGATATCATTAATGAACAGCTCGCCATTCTTGCCGGACTTCCAGAAGAGCAGATGGGTCTTGGACATGCCTTCGAGATGGATCCCATGCTCGAAAACGGCTTCTTATACGAGCTTGCACAGGCCCAGATGATCCGTGAAATATTCCCCAAAGCTCCTCTGAAGTATATGCCTCCTACAAAGTTCATGACGGGTAACATCTTCCGTGGACATATACAGGATGCATTGTTCAATATCATTGGAATATGGACTAATCAGGGTCTCCAACTTTTGGGTATGCCTACAGAAGCCATTCACACGCCTTTTATGTCTGACCGATTCCTCTCGATTGAGAATGCCAAATATATCTTCAATAACATGAAGAACATCGGCGACGAGGTCGAGTTCAAAGAAGGCGGTATCATCAGGGAAAGAGCCCACAAAGTACTCAATGACGCAACAGATCTTCTCGAAAGAATGAATGAGGAGGGTCTCTTTAGTGCACTTGAGAAGGGTATCTTCGGAGATGTTAAACGTCCACGCAACGGTGGAAAGGGTCTGGATGGAGTGGTCGCAAAAGGAAAGAACTACTCTAATCCGTTTATTAATTTAATGAAAGGAGTAAAATAATATGAGCGGCGGATTATATTCGATGGAAGGTAAGGATTTCGACAAGAATCTTGACCTCAAAGCAATAAAGCCTTATGGCGATACAATGAATGATGGTAAGGTACAGCTTAGCTTTACTCTTCCCGTCGAAAAGGGTGATGAAGCGATAGAAGCTGCCAAACAGCTTATCAAGGCAATGGGACTCGATAATCCTCAGGTGGTTTTTTATGAAGAGCTCACACCAGGATTCACTTTCTTTAACTGTTACGGCTCATGCAAACATACGGTTGACTATACCTCTATCCATGTTCCAAAGGTTGAATCAAATGTTATGGATATGCATGAAACTGATGAATATATCAAGGAGCATATTGGCAGAAAACTTGTTATCGTTGGAGCATCTACAGGTACAGACGCCCATACCGTTGGTATCGACGCCATTATGAATATGAAGGGATACGCTGGTCACTACGGTCTTGAAAGATATGACATGATTGATGCATATAACCTTGGAAGCCAGGTTCCCAATGAAGAGTTTATTGCCAAGGGTATCGAGCTCAATGCAGATGCTCTCATCGTTTCACAGACTGTGACCCAGAAGGATGTCCACATCAAGAACCTTACGGAACTTGTCGAAATGATGGAAGCAGAGGGTTTAAGAGACAAGATGATACTCGTATGTGGAGGTGCCCGCATTACACATGAGCTTGCAAAAGAGCTGGGATACGATGCCGGTTTCGGCATGAACACCTACGCAGACAATGTTGCATCTTTCATAGCTGAAGAATTTGTTCGTAGAAATAATAAATAAATCGTATAGAAATGGATAAAAACCAAATCAGAGAGGTAATAGCCAGAAGGGCTGCTCTTGAACTCAAGGACGGAGATGTAGTAAATCTCGGTATCGGTCTTCCTACTTTGATTCCCGATTATCTTCCTGAAGGAGTCAATGTCGTTCTCCAGAGTGAAAATGGTCTTGTTGGTATGGGGCCTACTCCTGCAGCAGGAACAGAAGATCCTAATTTCATCAACTCCGGTGGTGGATTCATCACTGCTGTCCCAGGTGCTTATGCATGCAGCTCACTTGCATCTTTTGAAATTATCAGAGGCGGTCATGTGGATGTAACTTTCCTCGGAGCCCTTGAAGTGGATGAAAAAGGAAACCTTGCAAACTGGATTATTCCTGGTAAGAAAGTTCCTGGAATGGGAGGAGCTATGGACCTGTTGGTAGGTGCCAAAAAAGTGATTCTCACAATGGAACATACTGCCAAAGGCGCTCCCAAGATTCTCAAAAACTGTCGTCTTCCTCTCACTGCAGCCGGTCAGGTCAATATGATTATCACTGAGATGGGTGTAATGGAAATTACAGACAAAGGTATTGTTCTTAAGGAGATCCATCCTGAATTTACTGTAGAACAGGTACAGGCAGCAACAGAGGCAACTCTTGTAGTATCACCTGATCTGAAACCCATGCAGCAGTAGTCGCTTATGGAATACACTTTTGTCAAATACGAGATTATTGAGCAGGGCATAGCGCTTTTGTCAATTAATTCTCCAGCGACTCTCAATGCACTGAGCCGTCAGGTACTTGAAGATATCGACAGATGTATCAGCAGGGTAGACCTTAGCAGTGTCTCTGTTCTTATCATCACCGGTGCAGGTGAAAAGGCCTTTGTGGCCGGCGCTGACATCTCTCAGATGGCGGGTCTTGACAAGTACGACGGAGAGGAGTTCGGAAATTACGGTTCTCGTATTTTTAATAAAATCGAAGATTTGAAGATTCCCGTTATCGCTGCTGTAAACGGTTTTGCACTCGGAGGAGGCTGCGAACTTGCAATGGCTTGCGATATCAGAATCGCCTCAGACAAGGCCCGTTTCGGTCAGCCTGAGGTTAAACTTGGAATTATCCCCGGCTTCTCCGGAACATACAGGCTTGCAAAGCTGGTAGGTCAGGGATATGCCAAGGAGATGATATACTCGGGAAGAATGATAAATGCTGAAGAGGCTCTCAGAATCGGTCTTGTAAATCATGTTGTTCCTGCCGGAGAACTTATGGAGTATGTATTGAATCTCTCTCGCGACATTCGTGCCAATGCACCTATTGCAGTCTCCAAGGCAAAGTCCTGTATCAACTGCAATTATGATATGTCGCGTGGTGATGCCATCTCCATGGAGAATATCCGTTTCGGAGAGTGTTTCGACACTGAAGACCAAAAAGAGGGAATGGAGGCATTTTTAGCAAAAAGAGTTCCACACTTCACTAAGAAATAGATAAAATAACTATATGGAAATTAACAAGATTGCCGTGATAGGCACAGGTACCATGGGTGCCGGTATCGTTCAGGCTTTTGCACAGGCCGGACGCAAAGTGACAATGAAGAGCAGAAGCCAGTCAAGTAACGACAAGGCTTTCGGAAAGATTACCAAATCACTGTCTAAACTCGTTGAAAAGGGTAAGATGGCTCAAGCTGACATGGATGCAGTAATAGCCAACATCACCCTTACCACAGAGTACAATGATATTGCTGATGCAGATCTGATTATCGAAGCAGCTGTAGAAGAGATGGATCTGAAGATCGAACTCTTCAAGATGCTCGACACTCTTTGCAAACCGGAAACAATCATAGCCACCAATACATCATCTCTTTCAATTACAGCAATTGCAAATGCCGTTTCACGCCCTTCGCAGATTATCGGTATGCATTTCTTCAACCCCGCTCCAGTGATGAAGCTGGTTGAACTTATCAAAGGTAAAAAGACCTCTGAAGAGGTATTCAAGGCTATCTACGATCTTTGTGCCGCAATAGGCAAGACCCCTGTTGCTGTCGACGAAGCTCCCGGTTTCGTAGTAAACAGAATTCTCATCCCTATGGTTAACGAAGCTGTCGGCATTCTTGCTGATGGTGTCGCTACAAAAGAGGATATTGACAATGCCATGAAGTTGGGCGCTAACCATCCTATGGGGCCCCTCGCTTTGGGCGACCTGATTGGTCTTGATGTTTGTCTTGCAATTATGGAGGTTCTCCATAGCGAGTTCGGTGAAGACAAATATCGTCCCCATCCTCTGTTGAGAAAAATGGTAAGGGCAAATCTGCTTGGCAGAAAAACAGGCGAAGGTTTTTATAAATATTAATAGAGTTATATACAATGAATTTCAAATTGACTCCTACTCAGTCTCTTTTCAAACAGATGATAAGAGAATTTGCTGAAAAAGAGGTTAAACCGCTTGCAGCAACTATTGATGAAGAGGAAAGATTTCCTCAAGAGAGTGTTGACAAGATGGCAGCACTCGGGCTCTTCGGAATACCCCTTCCTGTAGAATATGGCGGGGCAGGCGGAGATAATATCATGTACTCCATTGCAGTTGAAGAACTCTCAAGAGTCTGCGCTACTACAGGCGTAGTGCTTTCTGCCCATACATCCCTCTGTCTTGCACCTATTTACGAAAACGGTACAGAAGAACAGAAGAAAAAATACCTTCCCAAGCTCGCTTCAGGTGAATGGATTGGTGCATTCGGTCTGACAGAACCCAATGCAGGTACAGATGCTTCCGCACAGCAGACCACAGCTGTCCTTGATGGAGATGAATGGGTACTCAACGGAAATAAGATATTCATCACAAATGCAGGTCATGCCCACGTTTATGTCATCTTTGCAATGACTGACAAATCTCTGAAAAATAAAGGAATCTCTGCATTTATCGTAGAAGCCGGAACACCTGGTTTCGAAATTGGAAAGAAAGAGCTCAAACTTGGTATCAGAGGATCTGCTACAGCAGAACTCATCTTCACCAATTGCAGAATTCCTAAGGCCAACCTTCTTGGCAAGGTAGGTGGAGGTTTCGCAATTGCCATGAAGACTCTTGACGGAGGTCGTATCGGTATTGCATCACAGGCGCTCGGAATTGCACAGGGTGCTCTCGATGAGACTGTTAAATATACCATGGAAAGAAAACAGTTCGGAAAATCACTTTCACAGTTCCAGAATACTCAGTTCCAGATGGCAGACCTCAAGACAAAAGTCGAAGCATCACGCCTATTGGTACGCTCTGCAGCATTCAAGAAAGACTGCAAGGAAAACTATTCAGCTGACGCTGCAATGGCAAAACTCTTTGCCGCTGAAACTGCAATGGAAGTGACCACCAAGGCCGTACAGTTCCATGGAGGATACGGTTACACCCGTGAATATCCCGTAGAGAGAATGATGAGAGATGCCAAGATTACCGAAATCTATGAAGGTACTTCTGAAGTACAAAGAATGGTGATTGCAGCAGCAATGTTTAAAAAGTAATTAATATCGAGAATACAATAATATGAATATAGTAGTTTGTATCAAACAGGTACCTGATACCAACGAGATCAAGATCAATCCCGTTACCGGTACTCTTATCAGAGACGGCGTTCCCAGCATTATGAACCCTGACGACAAGGGCGGTCTGGAGATGGCTTTGCGCCTCAAGGATGAACTCGGTGCACATGTAACAGTTATCACTATGGGACCCCCTCAGGCAGACCTTGTACTCAGAGAAGCATTCGCAATGGGTGCAGACAGAGCAATACTTCTTTCCGGAAGAGAATTTGCGGGCGCAGATACCCTTGCTACATCAAACGCCCTTGCAGGTGCACTCAGAACCCTTCAGTTTGACCTGCTTATCTGTGGAAGACAGGCGATAGACGGTGATACTGCACAGGTGGGTCCACAGATGGCGGAACATCTTGATCTTCCCCAGATCAGCTATGTATGTGACATCAAGGTTAAAGACGAAAAGACCGTAAGGGTAGTAAAGGAAAACGAAGACGGTCATCAGATCCTCGAAGCTCAGATGCCTTGTCTTCTCACATGTCTTGCTTCTGCAGTACATCCACGTTATATGAATGTTGCCGGCATTGTTCAGGCTTACAACAAGGAGGTGGAAGTATGGGGAGTTGACAGAATCGATGTGGATCTTGCCAAACTCGGTCTTAAGGGCTCTCCTACCAAGGTGCTCAAGGCATTCGCCAAGGGTCTCAAGGCTCCGGGAGAGGTCTTCGAAACAGACCCTGAAGAAGCAGTAGGTATCATTATCTCAAGACTCAAGGAAAAGTTCATTATCTAACCACTTAATTCTGAAAATGATGAATAAGAACGATTATAAAAACATATTTGTATTTGCAGAGCAGAGAGGTGGTAAGATTCAGCCTGTGGCTCTCGAACTTATAGGAAAGGCATCAGACCTTGCAGCGGAACTTGGCGAAAAGGTAGTGGCTATGCTTCTTGGCTACAATGTTTCTTCCCTTGCTCAGGAACTTATTGAATACGGTGCAGATGAGGTGATTGTAGCAGACGCTCCAGAACTCGAACACTACATCACCGAAGAGTATGCTCAGGTGGTATCACAGATTGCTGACAAATATCTTCCCAGCATCATTCTTTTCGGTGCTACTACAATAGGACGAGACCTTGCGCCCAGACTCTCCGCACGTCTTACAACAGGTCTTACAGCAGACTGTACAAAACTCGAAATCTCCGAAGGCAAAGAGCTCATGATGACACGTCCTGCATTCGGTGGTAACCTTATGGCAACCATCATGTGTACAGAACACCGTCCTCAGATGTCTACAGTACGTCCCGGTGTGATGCAGAAGAAGGATCGTCAGCCCTCACGAGAAGGTGTAATCACCAATTTCGAAGTAAAGATAGACATGTCACGCGTGAAGGTAAAACTCATCGAAGAGGTAAAGGCAGAAAAGGACAATAGAATAGACATCTCTGAAGCCAACATTCTCGTATCAGGAGGCCGCGGAGTAGGAACAAAAGAAAACTTTGCGAAACTTACAGAACTTGCCGATGTTCTCAATGCTCAGGTATCTGCTTCACGTGCAGTTGTCGACGCAGGCGTTATCCCTCACGACCGTCAGGTAGGACAGACAGGTAAAACTGTGCGTCCCAACCTCTACTTCGCACTCGGTATCTCTGGCGCAATCCAGCACCTGGCAGGTATGGAAGAATCAGACTACATCATTGCTATCAACAAAGATAAGTTTGCTCCTATCTACTCAGTGAGTGACCTTGGTATTGTCGGTGATGTTAACAAGATCATTCCTCTGCTGACTGAACGTCTGAAGAAAGAATTTTCGAAATAGTTTATATACTCAATTGGTCAGGCAGGATTCTTGCTTGGCCAATTGTATTATGTTTGGTATGCAAAGGAATATTGGGCTATTTAATGACAGTTTTCCTCCTGTAATGGATGGTGTCGGAATATGCGTAAGGAACTATGCATATTGGATGCAGAAGAGAGTAGGAGGGGTATCTGTAATTACCCCTGCAAATCAGGGTGCAGATTACAGTGATACCGAGTATGAGGTTCTTACCTATGCTTCTATCCCTGTCCCAATGAGTTCTCCTTATGTTACGGGTGTTGCTGAAATTGACCCTTTCTATCTTACCAAAATACTCAAACGATCTTTCAAGATAGTGCATGCGCACTGTCCGTTCACTTCAGGACTTGCTGCCTCAAGAGTGGCAAAACTGCAGAGAATACCTTTTGTCGCCACCTTTCACACCAAGTATAGGGACAACTTCGAAAGGGTCCTCAAGAACAAGTTCATCGTTGATAAGGCGGTGGACTATGTCGTCAATTTTTATCAAGGAGCAGATCAGGTATGGGTACCTCAGGAATCTGTAAAGGAGGTCTTGTACTCATACGGATTCAAAGGTAATATCGAGGTTGTACAGAATGGTTGCGATCTGGGATCTGATTATCCTGAAATCTTTTTTGAAGAGTCAAGAAAGGCTTTGGGAATCTCTCAAGATGAGTTTGTACTGCTTTATGTGGGACAGCATATATGGGAGAAGAATCTACGATTTACCATTGAGGCACTCAGTAGAATTCAGGATCTTCCATATAGAATGTTCTTTGTCGGAAGAGGATATGCCCAGGAACAGATGAAGGAACTGGTATCCGAACTTGGAATTGAAAACAAGGTCACATTCACAGGACCTGTTATGGACAGAGAACAGCTCAAACGCTACTATGCAGCGGCAGACCTGTTCCTCTTTCCTTCGCTTTATGATACGGACGGAATCGTGGTCAGAGAGGCAGCAGCCTTCAATACACCCTCTGTTATGCTCTCCGATGCCACCGCATCATCTATGCTGGTGAACGGTCAGACGGGATATCTCATCGACAATAACCTTGATTCTTTTGAGAGGCTGCTCCGAAAGCTGTTTAAATCACCACAGGAGCTGGAAATCGTGGGCAAAAGAGCTTCCAAGACAATAGTCAGATCTTGGGAAGATATTGCCGCAGAGGTGATTGACCGCTATAATTCCCTCATTGCTAAGAAGGCACTCATAACGAAGATCTGAGTTACAACAGTTTAAGAGCCTCTTCCACATCCTCATCAGTGAGGATTCCTTTTACCCTCTTGAACCTGAAGTCACTGTAGCTTTCAGGACCGATGTATATATACCTGCATGAAATGCCGGTAGTTCCAATCCAATAGCTGATTCTCTCTTCGATATCGCCCCACTGCTGTGTAACGCCGCATAAAGTCCCGGGCAGTGCCTCCTTCTCCCATTTTCTCAGCAGAGCTCCAAGCCCGAATCTACTCCATTTGCCTGTAACAACTATAGGAGCATTTGACCTCTTACAGAGGCTCTCAAGAGCATCATATCCGCTTCCATCTTCACCAATGAGTTCACTGACATCGGCAAAAATCACCTTATCAGGCAATATCAGCCCGTTATTTATGAAAAGACCGTTCCTCGCATCAGAGATCTGCTTTTCGATATTCGCTTTGACACAGGCAAAAGAGACCGGTCTGAAGTCATTATTGTCGACACCGACATCATACTGAAGAGGAAAAAGCGAAGAGAGCCTCACCATGTCAAGCCCTGAATTATTGTACGGACCCGAGTGGACGTGACCGAACAGCTGCCAGGTATTGCGGTACGAGCCGCCGTAACAGAGCATTGGATTGTGGTTCAAGATAATTTCCTGACCATCAACAACTATTGTCATCTGCTCCGCCATTGCTTCGAATCTGCCGGCAAAACCTTCTTTTATTCTTTCTATATCATGATTCCCGATGATAAAATAAATTTTCCCGTTTAATCTGTCAAGAATACTCTTCCAGAAGGTACTCCCTTTCATACAAAAGTCCCCCAGAAAGAATACGGTTCCCTCTTTGGGAACAGTCTCATTCCAATTCTTGATAAGAGTCTCGTTCATCTGCTCTATAGAGCTGAAAGGTCTTGAACAGAAAGAGATGATATTATTATGGCAGAAATGGGTATCAGATGTAAAATATAGATTTTCAGAGGAAAAATGGCGTATTAAGTTCATGACGGAGTGTTTAAAGAGAACAAAAAAAAGAGACCAAGAAAGGTACACTGAAATCTGTAAGAAAACCGCATATTATACAGGCTGGTACTATACTCTCTCCTACACACCTTACAGTCAACGGCATGCAGACATCCATTGCTGTAGCCCCTGCTGCGGCAACCGGAGCATACGGTGAAAAATACCGAGCCATGAAAGGTATGCCGATAAGTGTAATGCTTTCTCGTATAATATTGGCCAACAGAGCAGTGGTACCAAGTTCCGCAGCTATGGCCGTACCTGCCAACGGCTCTTTGAGAGCAGTAATCAGAACAGAGGAGAGTGAGTAGTAGCCCATACCGCTTCCCATTGCCAAAACATCATATAGAGATGCTCCTGTGACAAGAGGAGAGACCAGAGCCGACATGGCCAGAGATGCAGCAATAGAAGCGACAGGAAGCACCAAAAGTGCAGGGGAGATACCTTTAATAATATTCTTTGTCTGTTCACCTGAACCAAGGGAGGCTCCGACACAAAAGAGCAGAAAATAGAGTGCAATCATCGGAAGGTCAAACGGCACAGCCTCCAGCAGCCTGTTGCAGCCCGCCATTCCCGCGACTATGCCTGCAACAAGAAAGAGGATAATCTTCAAACTTCCTTTCAGCTGGGAAA
>JAQXKS010000068.1 GCA_029010575.1 Bacteroidales bacterium
TACCACCCAGCAGCTCTTCCCCGTGGTAGAATCTGACGTTGCAGCATTTAAGGTACCTATTAAATTCAACTCTTTTGAAGTCACCCTCTCTGAAGAAAACGGTACTGTTGACTTCCTGATTGATTACGAATTGGAACCTGGTTCAACCGTCGATTATATCTCCCTCTTCGGTGAGACTGACAATGTTCGGGATTTTGAACATCCATTTGATGCAGCTTCATTTGGCGTCTCTCCTCTGACATATTCGAAGAGTATCGATGAACTCAAGCGTGGAAAGTTATATAATTTCTGTGTAGCTTTCGTTGTCGACGGTTATACCTATTTAACACAGGGTGTTCAATTATTCATTCCTGAAGTTCAGGAGACTACCTTCACTGTCAAGGAACTTGTGAATCACCTCCTGTCTGCACAGGAGAACGAGTCACTCGCAAGTGTGGCAACCTATGTAGAGGGTTATGTAGCTGGCTATAATCAGGACGAAAACCTCTTCAAGTGTCTTGCAGTCGTTGATAATACCGGAGAAGAGTATTCAGGTGTAATGCTCTACGGACAGAACGAATTCAACTCTGACTTCCAAATCGGAGATAAGGTAAGGATCGCACTTGCAAATGCTTACTACTCTCCTTTCAATGGTCTGCGTCAGGTGCGTTTTACCTCTTACACAAAGGATTCCGATATTCAGGTGCTCGAATCAGGTGCCACAATCCAGGATGTGAACATCTCTGTGGCAGATTTCCTCACAGGTGCACATCAGGCGATGAGGGTATCTGTAAGCGGAATCAGTGCCAAGTCAGACTATGTAAGCAAGCAGTGGCTTAACAAACCTCTGTTTACTGATGGTTCTAACGAATTCTATGTAGAAACCTATAAGACATCGTCTTGGGCGGAAGAGTATATCTCTGATGCTTCAGGTACTGTAAGAGGTATCCATTACGGAACATCTCTCAAACCCCAGACAAGGTCTGACATTGATGAGGCATTGTTCGGAAGTGCTCCTTCAGCGATAATAACTCCTGTTCCCCTCCCTTCAGACTTTGATCCTACAACTGCCAATTTCGATATTCTCTCAGCAATGTCTGCTCCGGGAAGCAGCTACAATAAGGCTGATGGAAATACAGGTGATATCAATGAATCTGAAACTATAACCATCCTGAAACTTGATCCGAGAAAGGCAGAGGCATATCTTGAAGCTCCTGTTCCGGCAGGAGCGGCAGGAGCTACAAAACTTTCTATGGTAGCAGTGTCATGGAAAGGTGACAGTGCAGAGATTATAGTCACCATTAAGAACGGAGGTACAATCAACGGTCAGGAGAGTGTCTCATTTACCGCTCCTAGTAATGATGGTGCATCATTCTCTGCTCCATTCCATCTTACCTTGACAGAGTATTATGAATTTACTCTGGATGGCATTACAGATGAATCAGTTATCAGAATCGAAGCAAAATCTAAGAGAGCTCTTGTAGCAGCAGTTAATTTTGAATAATTGACAATCTTCAATAATTGCAGGGCAATCTGTCATTGACGGGTTGCCCTTTTTCTATTTTAATGATTTTGTAATGTAAAAATACTATCTTTGCCATCTGAGAGTGGCTGGGAGACATAAATCAGAAGTTAAGTTATAAAAAATATAGAGATGAGTAAAAAGTTTTTTTTCTGTGCATCGTTGCTCGTTGCACTTCTTTCGGTTACAGGATGTTTCAAAGATCCTGAATTCTCTCCTGCGGAGATAGGGATAAATCCCCAATCTATTTCATTTGATAAGAATGGTGGTGATATTCCTATCAAACTCTTTGCCAATAGAGAGTGGAGTGTTGAGCTGGTATCATCGGACAGCTCTTCCAAATGGCTCTCTGTAGATATGGAAAAAGGAGATCCCATGACAGACTCCGTTACTGTTACAGTGACAGCCCTTCCCAATAACGGTGAAGACAGGTATGCTACCCTCAATTTCAAGACCTCTACACTGACGGCTTCATTGAGGGTCTCCCAGACAGGAGCAATTGCAAAGGAATATGACAAGATCTCAAGCATCAGGGAGCTCTATCAGGGCTCTGACATTACCCTTGCTGAGGATTACCTTATCAAGGCGACTGTGATCAGTAACTATAGAAACAGCGAATATGGCGGACTCAACAATGCAACCTCTTCAAAGACGATGATCGTTTCTGACGAGACTGCTGGTATCTCATTCTTCCTTTCGGCCAATAATACTGCCTTTGCAGTTGGTGATGTAGTGGAGGTAAAACTCACATCTGGTCTGGTTCTTCAAAGATACAAAGGGGGCTCTCTCCAAGTTAACGGACTTCCAATCGATAATATCACAGTCCTTACAAGCGGCCAGCAGGCAGAGCCTGTTGCTATCTCGGCAGCCGATTTGCTCACAGGCAATTATGAATCTCGCTATGTGGCAATATCAGATGTGCAGGTGGTATCATCAGACCTGAACAAGACATTCGTCCAGAATGAAAAGCATACCTCTATCAATATGGAATCAAAGGATGGCAAGAAGTTCGTAATCTTCTCGTCAAGCTACTCAACATACGGAGCAGAAACTGTTCCTTCAGGTTCCGGAACACTCAAGGGTATCGCAATGGTCTACGGAGAATCCAACCCTACATATCAGATCAGTATTACATCAATGTCAGACCTGGAAGGTCTTTCCGGTGAACGTTTTGACGGCAGTACGACAGAACCTGAAGGCAAACTTGTCGGAGATTACGGAAAATGGAGCGAGGCAGGTCCTGTAGATGCTTTTATGGATGATTTTTCTTCTGTCACAGATGGTAATGCGGAATACCATAACGATAACTGGCTCTTCTATACCACAGACGGTTCGAGTGTAAATACCGGTTGGAAAACTGGAGTTTACAACAGTGATAAATATATCCAGGTGGCTCCTTACAGCTCTTCAGCCGATCAGGTGATTGCCTTTGCACTCTGCCCTTCTCTCAATGTTGCAGCTGCTGCAGATAAGAATTTCTCTTTCAGAAAGGCTATATATTATAAAGAAGAGGATGCGAGCAAGCTGGAGGTGGTCGTATCCAAGGATTTTGCAGGTGACTTTGAAAAGGCAACCTGGACAGTGGTCAAGGATGCTTCATTCGAAGCGGGAAGCCAGATGAACGTCTGGGAGGAAGTAGTAGTATCTCTCTCCGACTATGCTTCGGAATCATCCCTGTGTGTGGCACTCAGATATACCGGCAAGTCAAATACCTATAGAATCGACGACGTTAAGTTTTCTGATGGAAAGGCTGCGCCTTCGCTCTCAGTGAATCCTGAAAACAAGACACTTGCACCTCAGGCTGGATCATTTGACATTACGGTCAACTCCAATACCAAGTGGAGTGTCTCTTCAGATAATCCGGAATTTACTCTCTCGCAGAGTGAAGGAGAGGGAAATGCTACCGTTACAGTATCGTATACAGACAATACATCCAGTACAAAGAGAGTAGCGGAAATTTTATTTACTTCAGGGGATCTGGAGGCTCTCTGCACCGTTACCCAGTTGGAAAATGGTGCCCAGACTTCGGGAGACTACACCAGCAATGTCGATATTACCTCGCAAGATGCTGAAGGAACCAAGTTTTTTATCGAAGAGGTGATAATTGACGATGAAACATACTCAGCGCTCAAGTTAGGTACTTCAAAGGTAGGAGGTTCATATACTACTTCAGCACCCCTTCCTGTCACCTCAGATGCGACTCTCTCTCTCTATGCTCTGGGATGGAACGGAAAGAACAGTGAAGTTACCATCACCATTAATAACGCCGGTACTATCAACGGCTCTGAATCAGTGACATTGACACTTGTATCCAATGACGGTATAGCAAACACCTCCCCCTATACCGTAACTGTCTCTGAAGATAATTTCTATACTTTGAACCTTTCCGGTGTAACCTCAGCTACGACACTTACCTTCTCTACAAGTGACAGCAAACCCAGATGCGTAATCTTTGGAGCAAATGTTAAATAATAGTAAATCTGCAATAAGAAGATATTTGACTCTCTTATTTCTTCTCTTCTCCCTCTTCTCTTGTGAAAAGATCAAACAGGGGGAGAAGATGAAGAATGAGGTAGACTTTGGAAGTGATTTCGTTCCATATGACAGCCAGGGAAGTTTCATCAAGATCAAAAGTGACAACAGCTGGAATATATCACTGACCTTCAAAGATGGTGAACCTCAATGGTGCTCGGTCAATCCTGATGCCGGAAAAGGCTCAAAATCCAACATTACCCTTCTCTACTCTGTAAACAATGGTCAAGAGCAGCGTAGTGTAGATATAACGGTTACCTTCTCTGATGGTGAAAAATTTGATTTCACGCTCACGCAGGCATCGAAGGAGAATGGTGATAGACCTGATCCGGATCCCGATCCGGAACCCGATGACTCTGTCAGAGTCAACTGTTGGATGGAACTGCCTGTCGTGGATACCACTGGCGGTGTCATGTTCGTAAGTCACTATACAGAAATTGGCGGAAAGAATGTAAGGAACTATTCATTGGGATTCGATACCCGCAATAGAATAGCGTTATGGGTTGCATATCCCCTCTGTTCCGACTATATCGGCAAGCAGTCGAGAACTGACGAGTGGGCATACGACCCCAAGATTCCTCAGGAATACCAGCCGGCACTTTATAAAGGATGGCCTGAAAGGGGATATGACAGAGGACATCAGATTCCATCCGGATCGAGGAACAAGAATTACACTACCAATGCCCAGACATTTTACTATTCTAATATGACGGCTCAGGTATCTTCATTTAACCAGAATCTTTGGGCCAAATGCGAGGGCATGGTTCGTGGCTATTCCAGCACATGCGATACTCTCTATGTAGTTACTGGACCGGTTCTGACAACAACTTCATCTTCAAGCATATCCTATACAAATGATAACCTGGGAAATGGGGTGGCTGTTCCCAAAGCCTATTACAAGGTTCTTCTCAAGTACAATATTTCAAGCTCATCGTACAGCGCCATAGGATATTATTTTGAGAACAAACCTTACGACAGGAGCGAACCGATTCAGAGCGACCTCTATACCGTTGCTGAGATAGAAAAAATGACCGGTCTGACATTCTTCCCCAATCTTCCCGAGGAGATTGCAGATAAAGTTAAAAATCAGTATGAACCATCAAAGTGGGGATTATAAAATTATCAGTGGCTTATGAATAATATTTTCAATAGACTCGTTTGGACTATTATCCTCTGTTGCACTTCAGTTCTTATCATCGGGGCAAAACCTTCAAAGGGAGCTAAAGAGTCAGAAAGGAAGAAGGGGCATATCATTATGTTCTACAATGTGGAGAACTTCTTCGATATAGAGGATGACCCCAATACTCTGGATGATGAATTTACACCTGAGGGACCAAAGGAGTGGAGTGCCACCAAGTATGAGAAGAAACTCTCAAACATCTCCAATGTAATCTATTCAGTCGCATCTGCCAATAAGAACTTCCCTGCCATTATAGGTATGAGCGAAATTGAGAACCGCAGAGTCCTTGATGACATTGTCTCCTCAGAACATCTCTTCAGGGCGAACTATCAGATAGTGCACTACGACTCACCTGAAATCAGGGGAGTGGATGTCGCGTTGCTTTATAGACCCGATGTCTTTGAATTCGAGTGGTCAGATGCCTTCCAGCCAGTTATCCCGGAACGCCCCGGTTTCAAAACCAGGGATATTCTTGCTGTTTGCGGAAAGATAGAGGGGGAACTCTTCTGTTTCTTTGTAAACCACTGGTCATCCAGAAGAGGTGGCTCTGAATCCTCTGAATTTCTGCGATGCGGTGCAGCACAGACTCTCAGAAACTATACCGATTCGCTTCAGAGGCTCTATCCCGACATCAATATAGTCATCATGGGAGATATGAATGATGATCCGTTCAACAAAAGTCTTTCTGAAGTTCTGGGTGC
>JAQXKS010000069.1 GCA_029010575.1 Bacteroidales bacterium
ATTCTCTTGGTACTTTGTTGTACTTGTACTTGTTCTTCAATATTTCAATCAACTATCCCATCCTAATCCGTCGCTGCCCTTGGAGAACCGCTCCGTTTCGTTTGGGATTGCAAAAGTAGCGCTTTTTTCCGTATCTCCAAACTTTTTTTGCATCTTTTTGCAACTTTTTTTCACCTTTTTTTCCACTGTACCTGTGACTCAGTGGGTTACATCTTGTACACTACTTATTCTTTTTTACGATGGCAACGTAGGAAAGTAGGACAATATTCATCACCAGGGCATAAATAATAGCTGGTATTGCCATTTCACCGTTATTGAAAATATAGGGAGATGTTGAAATCGCTATGGCCTGAGCCGCATTCTGCATCCCCACCTCAATAACTATAGTCCTCCGAACACTCTTGCCCGACTTGATGAGAATACTAAGAAGAGCACCCGCCCCCATTGCAGCAAGGATCATAATCACCACAGAACTGCCTATCGAAGAGAAGTTTTCATAGATTTCTTTCGGATACTGCAAGAAAAAAAGTAACGCAAGAAGCATCAGAGCAGGAAAAGCAATCTTAGAAAGAAACTTCTCTACCGCAATTGCACTTTTTTCGAAATACTTTCTCATCAATACCCCTGCAAACATGGGGACAAAGAGAAGAACAATGTTCTGCATCAGCAATTTGCCTGCAGGAAGATGAATTTCACTATTATATGCATCCGATACATACCCCGCTACCAGACTCATGCACACAGGAATAGTAAATAGAGTAATGATACTACTCAGAGCAGTAAGTGTAACAGAGAGAGCAACATCTCCACCGGCTAATTTTGAGAAGACATTGGACGAACTTCCTCCGGGAGAGAGAGCAATAAGAAGCAACCCCATAAAATAGACCGGCGGCAGCTTCATCATAACAGCAACTCCGAAAGCAATAAGCGGAAGAAAGACGAGCTGTCCGAGAAGTCCTGCGACCACAGGCAAGGGCTTTTTAGCAAGCTCAATGAAAGATGACTTCGTGAGACCTATTCCCAACATGAACATAAGCATGATGAGAACCGGCATCACTATCCATATGGTATTCATGCTTATAGTCTCTGTCTTACAGCTTCAAACATTATAATGGAACAAGCCACGGATACATTGAGAGATTCAATCTCACCAACCATCCTAATCTTTGCCTTTTCATCACACAAGGCAAGAACAGAATCGGAAATTCCCTTGCCTTCAGACCCCATGACTATTACAGTCGGCTTGCACATATCTACATCATAAATAAGTTTATCGGACTTTTCAGTCGCCGCAACTATCTGAAAACCATATTCTTTGAAAGTATAGATAGGAATTCTCAGATTTTGTGTCCTGGAGGTAGGAATACGCAGAAGAGCACCTGCGGAGGCCTTCACTGCCTCAGCATTGATAGCAGCGCCACCCTTAGCAGGAACAATTATACCACTCACTCCGGCACACTCAGCACTTCTGGCAATGGCGCCAAGGTTTCTGACATCACTCACTCCATCCAGCATGACAAAAAGCGGAATAGGTCCTCCTACCCTCCACTTGGCAATTGCCCTGTCCAGAGCAGTTTCAAAAGGGGTATAATCAATCTGTGACAAATAGGCAATAACCCCCTGACTCTTTTTGCCCTTTTCAAGTTTCGAAATCCTCTCTGAAGGGACAAACTGTACAGGGATATTTGCCTGCTGAAGCCTTGAAAGCAAGGAACGGAACTGTTCCCCTTCCAGGCCTTGCCTGAAAATAACCTTTTCAATCTCCCTTCCTGAAGAGAGAGCCTCATCCACCGGATGAAAACCATACAAATAATACGATTTTGTTTCTTCCATACCAATATATATATGACGATTATTCACTTAACATCATCCACTCTTCCATCTTTAGATCCAATGACCGCTTTAATTCCAGATACTCCCGAGTAAGAGTATCAACATCGGTTTCAGGCTGTACATTGGAAAGTTTCTCCTCAATGAGCTTCATTTCAGACTCAATGGATGCAATTTTCTTTTCACAATTTTCAATCTGTTTCTGCTTTCTCCTTGCCTCCTTTTGCTCCTCGAAAGAGAGCTTGTTCCCCTCTTCAGAGGCAGAGGAAGAGGTAGAGGCTGATACAGTGTCTGTTTTAACAGGGGCAACTTTAACAGGGGCAGCTTTATCAGCGGCAGAACCTACCGCCTTAGAAGACGCTGTCGGTTTTACAGGCATTTCAAGATCTATGAGTGAATCTATCTGCCTGTGTTCAAGAAAATCCGCGACCCCACCAAGATACTCCTTAACCTTGCCATCCTTGAATTCATATACCTTTGAAACCAGACCATCCAGAAAGTCTCGGTCGTGCGAAACGATTACCAAAGTACCGTCGTACTGCTGCAAAGCCTGTTTGAGTACATCCTTAGATCTGATATCCATATGGTTAGTAGGTTCATCCAAAGCTAAAAGATTATAGGGATGGAGTATCAGTTTTGCCATGGCAAGGCGAGACCTCTCCCCTCCACTCAATACTGCGACCTTCTTGTCGATATCCTCGCCCTTGAAGAGAAATGCTCCGAGAATATCTCTGAGTCTTGTCCTGATATCCCCGACTGCTACCTTATCAAGAGTTTCAAAGACAGTATCCTCCTTCTTCAGTACATCCTCCTGATTCTGTGCATAATATCCCAGATCAACATTATAGCCCACTTTGGTCTGACCACCCAGAGGCTCAAGTTCGCCGGTAATGAGTTTCATCATTGTACTCTTTCCCTCACCGTTCCTTCCCACAAAAGCGACTTTCTCACCTCGCTCAATAGTGAGTTTTGGTTCCTCAAAGACCACCTTTTCAGTACCATTCTTTCTGTCAGGATAACCTGCCACCAGATCTGTAGCTTGAAAAACTACCTGACCGGATCTGGGCGCCGGAGGAAACTTGAGGTTCAGAGCAGAATTATCCTCACAGTCGATCTCTATTCTTTCAATCTTTTCCAGAGCCTTGATACGTGACTGCACCTGATTACTCTTGGTCGGCTTATATCTGAATTTTTCAATGAACTCTTCACTCTTTTCTATCATCCTCTGCTGGTTCTCATATGCGGCACGCTGCTGCTCCATCCTTTCCTTACGAAGAATAACATACTGGGAATAAGGTACTTTATAATCATAAATCTTACCAAGCACTACCTCAACAGTGCGAGTCGTAACCTTGTCAAGAAACCATCTGTCGTGGGATATAAGAACGAGAGACCCTCTGTAGGTCGTCAAATACTCCTCAAGCCACTGAATCGATTCTATATCAAGGTGGTTAGTAGGCTCGTCAAGCAATAGCACATCAGGTTTTCGAAGTAGAACTTTCGCCAGCTCTACACGCATGTTCCAACCTTGGGAAAAAGTACCCCTGCTGCGCTCCAGCTCATCGGACTTGAACCCAAGACCGACAAGTGTCTTTCTGGCAAGAAGCATGGGAGAATCTGACCTGATAATATTCAAGCGGTCATTAATGTCATTAAGCTCCTCTATCAGCTTACTATATGAGTTGGATTCATAATCGTCCCTTTCACTGAGTTCGACAGTAATCTGTTCAACCCTCTCCTTCATCATATACATGTCAGAGAAGGCACTCATTGCCGCATCCAGAACAGAGGTCCCCTTGTCATAATCCATAATCTGCGGCAGATACCCGATAGTTATGCCATTGGGTTTGGTAATCGAACCTCCAGTGGGAGACTGCACACCGGCAATCAGTTTCAGAATGGTAGACTTCCCTGCACCATTCTTACCGGCCAATGCAATATGCTCACCGTCACTTATATGAAAATTTATATTGTCCAGCAGCGTAAAACCGCCGAAGGCTACCGTAAGGTTATTAATTGCTATCATCAGTTACTATTTTTGTCAACAGGATTGAAAATTCGTAAAGCAAATATAGCGGTGCCGCCACCACCAGCATAGTGAAAGCATCCCCCGAGGGTGTTATGACAGCTGAAAGGATAAGAGCGGCCACCACCGCATACTTTCTGACTTTGACCAACATTTTCCTATTTATAAAACCAAGTCGTGAAAGGGCCATCGCCACTGCCGGAAGTTCAAATACCAATCCCATAATCAGAATCAGAGAAAGGAACATTGAAATATAGGAATCAAGTGAGATGGTATTGGGGATGGATTCACTCACCTGATAATTGCCTAAAAACCTGACAGTCAAGGGAAATACGATACAATATCCGACAGCCACACCTATATAGAAAAGAAGGGATGAGAGCATGAAGCCAATCTTTACCGCATTTTTTTCACTTTCATAAAGTGCAGGAGATACAAATTTCCAAATACAATATATAATATACGGTACAGTGACTATCAATGAAACAAGAAAGGTAACCCTCAAATGGACAAAAAACTGGGAGGCCATATCTACATTTATAATATTCAGCGCAAACGAAGTGCCCAATAGCTTGTAAAGAAAAAAGTCGGCCCTTGCAGGTGCTAAGATAATCCTGTCGAACAGAAACTCCTTCAAAAAGAAAATTGGTAACATCAATACGACAACAGCGCCCAGGCTTCGCAAGACAAGCCCGCGCAATTGGTCGAGATGCTCCCAAAAAGTCATTTTATCACTCACCACACTCCCTAAATTTCCCTATTTCACGCCATCTTGGTCAGCTTTTTCATCATCCGCACCATTCATTCCATCCTTGAAACTCTTGACACCCTTACCAAGTCCCTTCATCATCTCAGGAATTTTTTTCCCGCCCCAAAACAACAAGACGATCAGTGCGATAATGAGTATTTCGCCCATACCCAATGTTCCAAAAAGCAATAGTACCATAATTATTGTAATTAAAAACTAATCCTTGCTTGCCCTGCGGAACGCCTCTAAAACATAAGGAGGAATCCTCACAGGTCTTCTTGTAGCATCATTGAGGAAACCTAACACCACACACCCTTCACACACCAGCTCCCCGCGCTGATTATAGATCTCATTTTGGACCTCAACTTTTGCCATAGGCTCCTTAACGACCCTTGAAACCACTGTGAGAGTATCTCCAAGTTTGGCAGGAGTCCTATACTTCACCTCAACACTCACCACAGGCATCACTATTCCCCTCTGTTCAATCTCCATAATGGGAATGCCTGCGTCAATGAGAAACTGGTGACGCCCACACTCGAAATACCTTACGTAATTCGAGTGGTGGACAATCCCCATTTTATCTGTTTCGTAATAACGAACTTCTATATCAACTTTAGACTCTATATACATATTGTCTTTTACTGCTTTTTAAGTTGTGCAAGAGTGGTCCTAAGAGATTCTAATTTTGCAGTCGCATCACTCTTTTTCTTAAGCTCGGTCTTGACAACTGCTTCCGGTGCATTGTTCACGAACTTTTCATTGGAAAGTTTCGCCTCTACACCCTTGAGGAACTTCTCATATCTGGCTATTTCACTCTCTACTTTTGCTATCTCCTCCTCTACATTGAGCAGGCCCTGAAGCGGTACGAACATCTGTACAGTACCGGCAAGGAAAGAAACCCCGGCTTCACGGTTATCCAATGATGTTGTAAACGATATCTCTCCGAGATTTGACATTTTGGTAAGGACACACAACATACTATTGGGGAATTCTCCACAGATAACCAAATTGATTTTCTCCTTTGGAGAGATTCCCTTTGACTGCCTTACATTTCTCAAAGAGGCTATTGCACTTGAGGCCAGCGTGAAATCAGCGATGACCGTACTGTCGTAACCCTGGGACTTAGGCATTCTTTCCAGCATGATTGTCTCACCATCTTTCCTTTCTGAAAGGTTCTGCCAAAGTTCTTCGGTGATGAATGGCATGATTGGATGCAACAGTTTGAGAAGCTTGTCGAAGAAGGTTATAGTGGCGTCAAATGTCTTGCCGTCAATGGGCTTGCCATATTCCGGTTTGACAATTTCCAGATACCATGCACAGAAGTCATCCCAGAAGAGTTTATACAGAGTCATCAAAGCGTCAGAGATTCTGAACTTGTCATAATGTTCCTCTATCGTTTCAATTGTCTGTGAGAGCTTGTTGTCAAACCATCTTACAGCACACGAAGCAGCTTCAGAAGGCTCTGTATTCCTGTCAACCTCCCAGCCTCTAACCAGACGGTAGGCGTTCCATATCTTGTTGCAGAAATTTCTTCCCTGTTCCACCTGTGACTCATCGAAAAGAATGTCGTTTCCTGCCGAACTGCACAGGAGCATTCCAAGACGGACACCGTCAGCGCCATACTTTTCCATAAGCATAATCGGATCGGGGGAGTTACCCAGAGACTTTGACATTTTTCTACCAAGTTTGTCCCTTACGATTCCAGTGAAGTAGACATTTCTGAATGGAATGTTGCCCATGAACTCGTTTCCGGCCATGACCATCCTTGCCACCCAGAAGAAGATAATTTCAGGCGCAGTGACAAGATCGTTTGTAGGATAGTAGTATGCTAAATCCTTGTTAGGAAGAGTACCCGGGCGTCCCGGAACTGCAGGATCGAATACGGAGATCGGCCATAACCATGAAGAGAACCATGTGTCAAGTACATCTGGATCCTGTATCAGATCCTCTTCCTTGAGAGTCGGATCCAGTTTGCGCGCTGCCTCGAGAGCCTCCTCGCGGGTAGCCTCAACCACAAACCTTCCATCGGGAAGATAATATGCAGGAATCTGTTGTCCCCACCACAGCTGACGCGAAATACACCAGTCACGAGCTGTCTCCATCCAGTGACGGTAGGTATTGCGGAACTTGTCAGGAATCAGCTTTATATCACCGTTTTCAACCCTTTCCAGCGCACCCTTTGCAAGATCTTCCATCTTCAAGAACCACTGCAGGGAGAGCTTGGGTTCGATTACAGCGTCAGATCTTTCAGAGTGACCCACCGGTGAGATATAATCTTCCTCTTTTTCGAGCTGGCCGGCATCAGCAATCATCTTCACTATCTTCTTGCGCGCCACAAACCTATCTTCACCGACGAGAATTACAGCCTTTTCATTAAGACATCCGTGGTCGTCTATAATGTCAATTACAGGTAGATTGTGTTTAAGACCGAGATTGTAGTCGTTAACATCATGAGCCGGAGTGACCTTGAGGCATCCGGTTCCAAAGTCTATTGTTACATATTCGTCTTCGATAATAGGTATTTCCCTGTTAATCAAAGGAATAAACAACTTTTTACCCTTTAGGTGGGTATATCTCGGGTCATTGGGATTGATACATACAGCAGCATCTGCCATTATGGTTTCAGGACGAGTGGTAGCAATGACTGCATACTCTGTTTCAGAGGGCTTTCCATTGTCTGAAATCATATACCTCAGGTAGTAGAGCTTGGATTTGGTCTCCTTGTGTATTACCTCTTCATCGCTCACTGCAGTGAGTGATTTTGGATCCCAATTGACCATTCTTACGCCTCTATAAATCAGTCCCTTCTTATAGAAATATACAAAAGTATTGATAACAGCTTCACTCAGAGCCGGATCCATCGTGAATCGAGTTCTGTCCCAATCGCATGAGGCTCCAAGTTTCTTAAGCTGTTCCAGAATTATCCCTCCGTGTTTTTTTCTCCACTCCCACGCATGTTCCATAAACTGCTCACGTGTGAGTGAATGTTTGTCGATTCCCTGCTCAGCCAACTTTGCCACCACCTTAGCCTCTGTAGCAATGGAGGCATGGTCAGTACCGGGCACCCAGCAGGCATTCTTACCATTCATGCGGGCACGACGCACCAGCACATCCTGAATGGTATTGTTCAACATGTGGCCCATATGAAGTACTCCGGTGACATTGGGAGGTGGAATCACTATTGTATAAGGTTCTCTCTCATCTGGTTCAGAATGGAAAAATTTGTTTCTGATCCAGTATCCGTACCATTTATCCTCCACCTCTGCAGGATTGTATTTAGCCGACAATTCCATAAATCTTCTATTTAATAAATCTTAATTACCAATAAACTGCAAAAATAATCAAAATCGTTAAATTTGGCTACATTTGCACTCCTAACTTTAATACTGTACAAAATGGAATACACTCTATATTTTGACTTCAGAAAAGTGACTGTAAGCGATGATGACCCATGTTGCACCTGCGATGCCTCGGCACTGCTACTTTTCAATCCTGATGACAAGTCGTTCGAAACTGCATATAATCTCTTCTTAAATGAGAAATCATATTCGTCACTCTATATAAAAACAGATAGACCAGACCATTACACCCGGCTTCTTCAAAAAAATTTCACACTTATAAATGCTGCCGGAGGGGTAATAGAAAATGAAAATGGAGAGATCCTGATGATCTTCAGAAATGGAAAATGGGATTTGCCCAAGGGCAAGCAGGAGGAGGGAGAGGCCATTGAAGAGACTGCCGTAAGGGAGGTTCAAGAGGAGTGTTCGATCTCAACCATTGAAACGGGAGAGCTCCTCTGTATCACCCACCACACATATAACATGAATGGAGAGGATATCCTGAAAGACACCTATTGGTACAAAATGAAAACCTCTTCCACAGAGAGCCTTAAGCCCCAGATGGAAGAGGGTATAGATGAAGTGAGATGGTTCAGCAAACCTGATCTGGCCTCGATAGCCCAAAATACCTGGCCATCGGTTACTAACGTGCTTACAAATATAAAATAGCACAGACTGACAATACTGAGATAACTACCCAAAGCATTATTCCCAGTACAAGGGGCTTGAATCCAACCTCTTTTATTGACTCAATAGAGAGAGAAGAACCGATAAGGAAAAGGGTAACTACCAGCATCCTCTTGCTAAGAAGGAAAAGGAAGGGGTTTATAGTCTCTGTAAACAATGGAACATTGACATAACTGTTGAACAGCATTGTTCCGACAAAAATGAAGATGAACCATGGAATGGAAATCTTCTTTCCCTTACTTCTGAAAAGGAGTACCGAAAGCAAAGAGACGGGGATAATCCAAAGAGCACGTGCAAGTTTTACTGTTGTTGCCACCTTCAAAGCCTCTTCAGACCATGCAGACGCTGCACCTACGACAGAGCTGGTGTCGTGAATGGCAATAGCGCACCACATTCCGAACTGATTATCATCCATACCGATAATTTGTCCAAGGAAAGGGAAGATAATAAGAGCAATGGAGTTCAGAAGAAATACTACACCCAGTGCCATGGAGGTCTCTTTTTCATCAGCACCAACTGCAGGAGCAACAGCAGCAATTGCACTACCTCCGCATATAGCTGTTCCTGATGCAGTCAAATGAGAAAGTCTGGTAGGAATCTTGAGCATCTTTCCGAAAACCCATCCCAACACCAAAGTAATGGTGATTGAACATACGGTAAGCCAGAATCCATCCTTTCCCACCTGAAGAGCTGAGTGGGCATTCATTCCAAAGCCAAGACCTATGACAGAAGCCTTCAGAAGCTTCGAAGTCATCTTTCCGTTGATTTTAGGGAACGGATGT
Source organism: Bacteroidales bacterium (assembly GCA_029010575.1). Classification (GTDB taxonomy): domain Bacteria; phylum Bacteroidota; class Bacteroidia; order Bacteroidales; family UBA932; genus Coprenecus. The sequence goes on from JAQXKS010000069.1 coordinate 9,412, forward strand.
CCGAGAATCAGTGTAAAAAGGAATCCGCCTACCAATGCAGCAGGAGCTGGGATCCAAGGAGTCAAGCAGAGCAACAGAAGTATTATGAAAAATACTTTTGTAAAGGTTTCATTAAATTTCATTACAGGATATTTATATAAATCATGGTTTCAGGTTAACTACAGATTTTGCGACATTCATCAAATGGTCTGCTATTCGCTCAGTATTAGATGAGAATTCCAAATATTGGGCACCGACTGTGGGGGTACATATTCCTTCACCCATCCTTTTTATATGGAACTCTTCCATCTTATGGGTATAGTCATCAATCTGTTCCTCTATGACATTGGCATCACTCACTAGCGATATGCTCTCATTAACATAGGCTTTGACAGCTACATCATAAAGACTGTGTACCATTGAATGTAGTTCTTTGATCTCTTCAAGAGCACCTGAGGAGAAACTATCTCCAGCCTGACGCAGTCCCTGCGCGTACTCGACTATATTTTCAGCGTAATCACCTACCCTTTCCAAGTCTCTTACGCTTCTGTATGTAGTCGAAAGATAGCGTCTGTCGTGTTCACTAAGACCATTGCAGTCGGAGAGTTTCACAACGAAATCTACAATAGCTCTATTCATAAAATTGAGCTTATGCTCACACTTATCAAACTCCGGTTGCTGTGAAAAATCCAGAGATGTGATAATATTTATGGAGCGGTCGAAATTTTGCATTGCGAGCTGGCTCATGGCTACAATCTCCTTCTTGATCTGTGCTACCGCCATAGGAGGAGTCCTGAGCATATTGTCGTCCACATATGTAAGTTTGAGTTCCTTGGATGCTTCGTCCGTCGCTTTGTCAGGAACCAGTTTTGTAACCAAATTGACAAGAGGTTTAGTAAGAGGGAGCATAAGGACCACTGTAATTACATTGAAGAAGGTGTGGAACATTGCCAACTGTGTCTGAGGTACATCGGGGAACATCGAATTGAAAATCGAACCGAATGTTACTTCACCGGAGGTAACCAAGCCCAGAATCCATCCGAATAGCATGAAAATTATGACACCGGCACAGTTGAAGAAGAGGTGAATAAGAGATGTCCTCTTGGCATTTTTTCCGCTTGTCACACCTGCCAGAATAGCTACGACGCAGGATCCTATATTGGAGCCCATTGTCAGGAAGATACCTTGATTCAACGAGATAAGATCAGTCACCACCATTGCCAGAGCGATGGATGTAGTGACAGAAGAACTCTGTATTATCGCTGTAAATATCGCTCCTATGAGAACCAGAAGAATCTGATTGCTGATACTTGCCAAGAAAACCTTTACCTGATCCAGGGCAGCGAAGTCGGCCATAGAACCGCTCATGAGGGAAAGACCTACGAAGAGCATTCCGAAACCTGTCAATATACCTCCGGCCGTCTTCCATCCGTTTTTCTTCGAGAGCATCATCATGAATGCACCTATACCTGCAAATGCCGAAAAGATGATAGTAGTGGAGATGGTATTGCTTCCAAACATACCCAATGCAACAATCTGGGCTGTAATAGTGGTACCAATATTGGCCCCATATATTATCGTAGCGGCCTGCGAGAGAGAGATTATTCCTGCATTGACAAAACCAATGGTCATTACTGTCGTGGCACCTGAACTCTGAATGGCTGCAGTTCCCAAGGCACCGATACCCACACCGATAAGTCCACTCTGCGAAGCTTTTCCAAAAAGTTGTTTCAATTTGTGAGAACCGGCAGACTCGAGATTGGAACTCATCATATTACACGCAACGAGGAAAACCCCGATACCGGCTAAAAGGGTAAAAATAGCTGATACTACTGATACGGCGTCCATTTTTTTATTTTTAATCGGCCACAAAGATAAAAAACATTGTAGTATATTTGTAACACTATTGTAATTTTTGAACAATGACAGAACAAGAGTACAACGAACGCAGGGATAAATACACACTGCTCTGCAGACAGATCTCCTCATTGTGCGAGGAAGAGAAAGACCTGATAGCAAACATGGCGAACACTGTATCTGCCATCCACCTGACAATGGGATTTTTTTGGACAGGATTTTATATTGTCAGAGGAAACGAGCTGGTTCTGGGACCATTTCAGGGACCATCGGCATGCACACGAATTTCATATGGGAAGGGAGTATGCGGCACATGCATGAAAGAAGAAAAAACAATAATAGTGCCTGACGTAGAGGAGTTTCCAGGACATATAGCCTGTAGTTCTCTCTCAAAGAGTGAAATCGTCGTTCCGCTCTATTGCAAATCGCAACTCATTGGTGTACTGGATATTGACAGCACAGAGAAGGACACATTCAACGAAGTTGACGCCTACTGGCTTGAGCACATCTGCATGATTTTGGGAGACTCTTCGGAACTTTAATTTTTTATTGTCTGAAGCCAATTTTTTCTTAACATTGCACTCTGAATACAACACATTTTTTCAGAAAAATTATCTAAATCCATGATACAGACTGTAGTAAAAAGAGATGGCAGAATTGTTGGCTTCAATAGGGAAAAAATTGCGGCAGCAATTAGAAAGGCGATGCTGACTACTCCCAAAGGAGAAGACGAGATCCTCATAAACAAAATCGCAGACAGAATCGAGTGCCTGGGCAAATCACAGGCTTCAGTGGAAGAAATTCAGGACATGGTCGAAATAGAACTGATGAAATCTGCGAGAAAAGAGGTGGCGAAAAGCTACATTGCCTACCGTAACCAAAGGAGTATTGCCCGCAAGGCCAAGACAAGAGAGATTTTCCTTGAAATCGTTGAAGCTAAATCCAACGATATCACCAGGGAGAATGCAAATATGAATGCAGATACCCCTGCCGGAATGATGATGAAGTTCGCCAGCGAAACCACCAAACCATTCGTAGATGATTACCTCCTCTCTGAAGATACCCTGTGGGCCGTCAACAACAACTACCTTCACATACACGACAAAGACTACTACCCTACCAAGTCGCTCACCTGTATCCAGCACCCTTTGGATAAAATCCTCAAGAACGGTTTTTGCGCCGGTCACGGAGAGTCAAGGCCTACCAAAAGAATAGAGACAGCCTCATTCATGGCGTGCATCTCGATGGAGACAGTCCAGAACGAAATGCACGGAGGTCAGGCGATTCCTGCCTTTGACTTTTACCTTGCCCCCTATGTAAGACTCAGTTTCATAGAAGAGATCAAGGTAATCGGAAACCTCACCGGAGAGAATCTGGAGCACCTTTACAATATTCCCATAACCGACTACATCACACGCCCTCTGGAGGGACTTGAAGGAGATGAGAGGAAGGTTCAACATGCTGTCAACCGCACTGTCAACCGCGTTCATCAGGCAATGGAGGCATTCATACATAACATGAACACCATCCACTCAAGAGGTGGAAACCAGGTGGTCTTCTCATCAGTAAACTACGGAACAGACACATCCGCAGAGGGAAGATGTATCATCAGGGAACTGTTGCGCTCGACATACGAAGGGGTAGGCTCTGGTTCAACTGCTATCTTCCCCATCCAGATCTGGAAAAAGAAGAGAGGAGTCAGCTACCTTCCAGAAGATCCCAACTACGACCTTTACAAAGAGGCATGCAAAGTAGCTGCAAGAAGATTCTTCCCCAACTTCGTAAACCTCGATGCCACATTCAACCGTCACGAGAAATGGCGTCCTGACGATCCACAGAGATATCTCTACGAAATAGCCACCATGGGATGCAGGACAAGGGTATTCGAGAACAGATATGGAGAAAAGACCTCTGTTGCCAGAGGAAATCTCTCATTCTCGACTATCAATATCGTAAAATTGGCGATAGAGTGCATGGAGATCACCGACATGGACCAAAGAATCGATAAGTTCTTCTCAAAACTTGACAATATGCTCGAAATAGCTGCCAAACAGCTCTGCGACAGATACGATTTCCAAAAGAGCGCATTGGCTAAACAGTTTCCCCTCCTGATGTCCTCACTATGGAGCGGATGCGAAAAGCTCAGGCCTGATGATACTATTGAAAGTGTCATCAACCAGGGTACACTCGGCATCGGATTCATAGGATTGGCAGAGTGCCTCATTGCCCTGACCGGCAAACATCACGGTGAAAGTGAAGAGTCGCAGAAACTCGGTCTCAGAATAGTTACCTACATGAGAGACCGTGCCCTTGAGTTCAGCAGCAGATACGAGCATAACTTCAGTATTTTAGCAACTCCGGCAGAGGGACTTGCCGGCAAATTCACCAAAAGGGACCGCAAGGATTTCGGAGAAATACCCGGAGTGACCGACAAAATTTACTACACCAACTCCAACCATGTTCCCGTCTACTACAAATGTTCACCCAAACACAAGGCCATTATAGAAGCACCCTATCACGATCTGACACGAGGAGGACATATCTTCTACATAGAGCTGGACTCGGATGCAACACATAATCCTGAAGCGATAATGCAGATAGTGGATCTGATGGACAAATACAATATCGGCTACTGCTCTGTTAACCATAACCGCAACAGATGCAACATGTGCGGATACGAAGATGCCTCGGGCGATCTGGAGAAATGTCCGGAGTGCGGCAGTGATCAGATAGACAAACTCCAGAGGATAACAGGCTATCTGGTAGGCACTACGGAAAGATGGAACAATGCTAAACTTGCAGAACTCAATGACAGAGTGGTACACAAATAAGATAAGGATTCACGACATCATAAAAGGAACTACAGCAGATGGACCTGGCCTGCGCACTTCAATATATTGCGCAGGCTGTTTTCATCATTGCCAGGGCTGTCACAATCCCCAGACATGGGACCCCATGTCCGGGTACGAAATCACCTTGGGTGAACTTTATCAGATAATAATAGATGAAGAGCTCAATGTCACACTGACAGGCGGAGACCCCATGTATAACCCTGAAAAATTTGCCCTGCTTGCCGGCAAAATAAAAGAGACTACTGATCTTACCATCTGGTGCTATACCGGCTTCACGTTCGAAGAGCTGATAAAAAGCCCTTCACAAATGGCCCTTGCAGCCCTTTGTGACGTGATAGTGGACGGTCCCTTCATCTTAGAACAGAAAAAAAGCTCCCTGCTTTTCAGAGGGAGCTGTAATCAACGACTCATAGATGTCAGAAGGACATTATCCACAGGGATAATCACACTCTACACTCCAGACAATATTCTGAACCTGGAATAAAGGCCGCTAAGCGCAGATATAGAAGTAGAACAGGCAGAAGATGCCACCGCCTACGACTATAAGCAGTCCTAAAGAGATCAGGAGCTTTTTCCACAGAGGGAGACCCTTTTTCGCATATGGATCCTTCAGTTTAAGTTTGGGATATGTAGCTATGGATGTGAGCGTCTCTCCGAACAGGATATTAATCTTTGAGGATGCATTTATAGCCCAGCCATTGGCATTGAGCAGAGGAGCGATGTTACGTCTGCGGAGCTTAAGCCATGCCATTACCATAGAAGGACCTGAGATTACGAGCATAATACCCGCAAAAGTACAGATGAGCTGCCACCATGTAAGATTGACGAATCCCTTCACCAATCCGGTCAGAGCTGTACCTATCATGCCAATAGCCATACCTAAGGCAGCAATTATACCTGCAAACTTACCGATATCGAAAGGAATCGCATCTTTTTTCTCACCTTCAGGTTTTTCCGTAGGAAGTGTCTTTGGCGCCTGTGCAAGTTTTGTATTTACCTCATCCATAAGTTTGGCATCCTTTTCAGCTGCATTTTTTCCAATGAGATTCTCTACGGCCGAAGCAATTCTCCTGTAGGGAGACCAGAAAGCTTGAGCTATGCTTATAGGATTATCCACAATAGAGGTAACAACAGCATCCCACTCCACACCATCATTGTCATAATAGAGGGCATTCTTGCCTACGAAGATATCTCCGATACCACCCACTGTCACAGCAGCAACTATCTGAATAGCACCTGCATGACTTTTGGTGGTGCAGTCACAGTAAACCAGATACATTCCGCTTGCGGGAGCCATAGTTTTATGATTTGCCATATTGGAGACCCTCATGCAGAATTTACACTCCCTCTTGTCAATCAGGAGGGTACCGGACTGGAATATAGCCTTGTGCTTACGATTTTTGTCATAAAAGTCCTGGAATGTGACAAAATTTCTCAAGACTCTGCCCAAATCCCTATACAGGTGAAGGAACTTGTCTACCTGCTCTATATCAGCAGCCTCCTGGGCCAGCATCAAATCTCGCTTTATAAGCGCCATAAGTGCATCTTTGCAGCTATTTGTCACTATCGAGCAGATTCGGTCGATACCAAGCGGCTCGACTACAGCCCCAGCTTTTGACTCCTTCCAGGTGATATATTCCTTAAACTTGCTTCCTGCTTCAGACCAATCTTCAATAGTAATACTCTTGGTCGTCTGAGGGAAAATAATAGAGACAAGAGTCCTGAATTCCCTCTCCCAGATTGGGTTGACAGAAGCAGAAAGGTCCAGACGATTACTACCGTTTACCCTGGCCAAAGGGTATGTTCCGATTTGATCAGCTTTTGTACATAGATTGTCTGCGCTGATGAGTTCAATCCTTGAATTCTGGACATCCAGTGTAGCAGTACTTTCAGGGGAAAAAGAGGCAAGGGAGGAACGCATGAAAAAGTCTCTCACCTTGGCATCCAATTTCATATAAGAGGCATATGCAGAATCAGTATTCTCTCCGAATGGAGCCTGAGGTGCAGAGTTGTACCACTTGTAATATTCATCGGCAGCCTTGTAGAATTCATTCACCAGCTCCTCATTGACCCCTTGTTCACCGCTTCTGTCCTTCAAAGAGCCGACAGTAGAAATAATCGCCTCGATAGCATCCTTTTCCTGCTGTGCATCGGCAGAGGCAGGAATAATAATACCATCACCATTAAAACGTGTCTTTGCAAAGATAGCCTCGCTGTTCTGAGTATCCGAAACAGAAAGTACACTACCCTCTTTTCCAAGATTCGAAAGAATCTCTTTGGCTGAACAATAGAGTTTCCGACCTATTTCAGACTCCTTGTTAAAATCTTCAATATCAAAACTATCAGCACCATCCAGTAGAGCATCGTGGCTGCTTACAGCAGATGACATCCATTGGGCGGTAGCTACCACGTCATTGATCCTGATTTTGCCGTCACTATCAGAATCAATATAGGCAAGGCTCTTTTCATCTATTTCAAGACCCTTTACAGGACAGGACAATACAGTCCACATTTTGGGATCAAGATCCTTCAGGTTAGCAATGTCCTCACCTGTGGATATTTTCACCCTTGAAGATCCTCCGATGTTTTCAAATTCCCATTTGTGTTTGTTTTCTTGGTTAAATAACGCCATAGATGTTAAAAGTTAAAGTAGATACCGGCAGCCACAGAGACTCCCGGTTCTCTGATTCCGCCAAAATAATAGATTTTATCGTTTAGAAGGTTAGTACCTTTTATATACACAGTCATATCAGGATTGACAGAATAGGAGATTTTCAATCCGAGATTCACAAAACCGGGAAGTGACTCTGTCACCCCATTGCCGGACATCTTTGAAGAGGAGTGGTAACACAGGTCAGCTGCAAAGAAGATTCTCTTGCGAATATTATACTCGACCCCGGCACGGACGTCTACAGGAGGAACAGCTAAAACCGCATCATTTGAGAAATAGTTATATCTTGCATCTGCCCACGCATACAGACTCTTTGAGTTCCATGAAGCAAACAATCCGGTATAGCCTCCCCATGAATCGGCAAGAAGCGGAACTTGAAGAGTACCATCATGTCCAAACGAGAGGATATTCATACGATGTGCCACACCTGCATATACACTATATGAAAAACGCTCTGCCAATACCCCCCTGAGCTTCAAAGCGGCATCGATGGGTGTCACCTCTGCCGAAAGTGCATTCATGGCAGCGACAGAATTGTCAAGATAAGGATTGGTCGATGTCATTTCATAAAACGAATGCATGCGGCTACGTCCCTCTACAGATGCACTCACCCACAACAAATCTTTTACAGCCTCAAAAGAGATGTCTGCAATCGGATATATCTGCAGTTTCTTAAAAGGAAGCCTTTCCGTATCTGCGCTATATGGCATCGAGAAAGCACATCCTACCTTCAGATACCATCTTCCCAAAGAAAGATTGTAAATAGGAGAGAGTGACAAATATCCCATCATCGCTGATGAAGAGGGAATTGCGGAGAAAACTGTTTCGTCTTCAATATTAATATAAAGTCTGTGGAACTCCTTTAGAGTAGCCCCGAAGGAGAGGTTCATGGAGATTCCCTGCTCTGAAAGGCTCTTCATGGAGTAATCGAACATTCCGCCATTGCGTCCATAAAGTCCCTTGAAAGCAACAGAGAAATCGTAATAAAACGCGTCCCTGTCGATATTTGCAGACCTTCCATTCACATAGGCATTCATCCAACTGTAACCATGGGCACCATCAAGCCTGTATGCACCATCAGACAGCTGAACTCCGGCATTGATAACACCCCGTTTCCACTTATAGGAATATCCTAATGAGAGTGCATTGGTCATCCTATTGCCAATTGAAATATCATCACACCATAAAGAGTTGTGTTTCAGATGTATCTCCATAGAGGAGCCCTTTCCGAAAGATGGAGAGAAAACAAGCTCTGCATAAGGATTCCATGGATATGCAAGCATAAGATCTGCATAAAACTTAGGATATATCACCTTCCCAGGAAAATTGAAATCTGCACTAAGAACCGGAGAAAACTCATACAGATCCTTATACGGCCTGTAAAATGTCGGATAGTCGAACTTAAGCTTGAAATTGAACAGCGAATCGGCAACCGGCAGATAAATATTGCTTTTGGAAGCCTTAAGCACCTCTCCTTCATAATTTTTCTCGACAGAGACGGTGGAATGGATCTTGTTCTGTGCGAAACCATGGACAGAAGAGGCAACAATTGCAATCAATATATATATCAATCTCTTTTTCATCTGCTTACTCATTTGAAGATTTCATTTTATCCAACTTTCCAAGCCTCATATCAACCTGTTCATATATGTCATCAGTATCAGATGCTGGCGTATAGTCACTTCTGATGCTTCGGAATGTAGCCTCGGCCTGTTCCATCTCATCCCTTTCAGCAAACGAATCACCCAACACAATGAATGATCTGGCAAGCCAATACAGCTGATCGGTATTGGAATCTGAAAAATCGTAGACCATATTCTCGACCTCGTCAAAATTACCCTTATCGAAAGTCTCCTGAATAAGCATATAATAGGCCTCCGCGCCATAAGGATTCAACTTGAACTCAGAAATGGCCTTAAGATAAGGAGCGGCCTCTTCCCTTCTCTCAGTTGCAATAAGCGACTTTGCCGAAATATATCTGGCTTCAATCACCATCTCCTCAGGAGTGGTCGCAGAGACAATAAGCGCTGTGGCCGAATTTATGGCAGCATTATATTTGCCGCACATATATCCGGAACGCATCATTCCTACCACAGCAGAATATTTGTTATTGTCCAGACGGGCTATCTCAGAGAGGGACTGGTATGACTCATAAGCTTTTTCATACTCTTCCGTCTTATAGGCAATATCTGCATATTTCAAAGTTGCTATCTCTACAAATGCCCCCTCACCCTCATTGACCACCTCTTCGTACGCTGCTGCAGCCTGCTCTACATTACCTAATGCAAGATATGACTCTGCCATATAGAAATCAACAAGCGATTTTTTTGATGAGACAGGATATTTATCCTTGAATGAAGAGAGAGATTTAAGGGCTTCACTGTAATTACCCGAAAGATAGAGCTGCTCAGCAGATGTAAAGAAAAGTGTCTCCTTTTCGTCATCACTCTTGGACGCACCCCTGCCCACACTTTCAAGATAGAGCAAGTAATCATCAGGTCTGTTCTGTATCATATATATGCTCTCAATAACAGCGAGTGCATTCTCACAATCCACACTCGATGGAAGTTCTTCCACGACTCTGGTAAGATAATCGAAAGCCTCTTCATAATGTTCCATATTGGAATAGAGAAGTCCCATCTCAATCATAGCCTTGCCGTAAAAATCACTCTTGTTCATATCACTTATGATATAATTGAAAGTGATCTGGGCCTTAGAGATTGCACCTGTCTGAATGTATGTTCTTCCCAATTCATATATGGCCTGAGGATAGAGCGGAGAATCAGAAGGGTACTTGAAAAGACGTTCAAGTATCTCCTGTTTCTTGTCCATATTCATTAGCAATCCGTAACATATTGCCGACTGATATGTAGAATAGATTATATTCTCCGACTGATAATTAAGAAGCGCTACCTCTTCATAACACGATGCTGCCTTCTGATAATCCTTCAGCATAAAATATGAGTCTGCAATCCTTGTCTTGGATTCTATAATCAAATCCATATTCGTGTGGTGCTTTGCAAGATAGCTGTTGAAAGACTCTATAGCCTTCTGGTATTCCTCCTTTATGAAATAACAGTACCCGCAATTGAAAAGCAGCAGAGGATACTCCTTGAAATTTCTGAAACGGGAGTTATCCGTTAGAGAGAGGTTTATCTTTAGGGATTCATCGTATTTACCGAGCCGGTACAGAGCCTCTGCTTTCCAGAACCGGGTCAGCAACATCAGATTTCTATTGTACTCACTATTATCCAACGACAGATTAAAAGAGGAGACCGCCTGTGAGTAGGAGCCCTTTTCCATGAATTTCATTCCTCTGAGAAAAGCTGCCTTCTGATAGTTTGCCTTCATTCCAGGATCCGGTTCACTGATCTTGTCAAGAGCCTCTATCGCAGCCTTGTAATTCTTTGAAAGGAGATAGGATGTAGCGATGTAAGAGTAGATCTCATCTTTTCTCTTGGTCATCGGGAAGTACTCCATGTAATCCTCGAACGGTTTGATAATGGAGTTCAAGTCAAAAGAGAGCTTTGCATAATTGAAGAAAGACTCCTCCCTGATATTTCTGTCAAAATCAAGTTCTGAAGCCTTTTTGAAGTATACCAGAGCCTGATGTTTGTTCTTGAGAGCGAGATAGGAATTAGCAGTGTGGAACAGGGCGCTCTGAGTGAGTGAGTCCTCCTTGCTGACCACATGCCCAAAAGCGTCAATCGCATTGTTATAGAGCTTTAGCGAATATGAAATGATACCTGAATAGTAGTGATCCTTCCTTGAGAGTCCATTATTGCCGGATCTAGAGTATCGTTCAAACCACTCTTTGGCATTCTCAGAATCACCGTTTTCGAAATAGGCCTCAGAGATTATTCTCGCCACCTGTGGTTTCATTGAATTATCCACAATGCCTGATACCCTTTCGCCATGACGGATTACATAATCATAATCCTTCAGCATAAATTTTGATTCCAGTATGTAGTAACTACAAAGAGAACTGTAGGCAATATCGTTTCGTACCTTATCGAAGAAGGATATAGCGGTCTTGAAACTACCCTGAATATAATGGATATACCCGGAATAATAGGTTGCTGCTGTAAAGTAACGAGTATTCTTGAATGACAGGAGTTCCGTAAAGCCGGACAGGGATGCTGAAGTCTTGCCTACTCTCAGATATGAGAATGATCTGAAGAAAAGAAAATCCTGTCTTTGGGAATTATCCAGAAACGAATAGTTGATTCCGTCAAGGATCTCGATCGTCCTGGAGTACTCTTTAAGGTTGAAATAGTACTCGGCATAAAGTAGTCTGGCTCCCTGAATGCCGGCCGCATTCCCATATTTGTTTTCAAACTCCGAGAATAGCGCGTCCACATTGGCCCGCTTCATTCTGACACCACAAAGGAGAGAATAGAGTTCAACCTCCATCCTCTCCTGCTGTGTCATAAATTCCATAACGGGTCTCAGTCTTTCAATTTCAAACTCAGCCGAGGTGTAAAGGTTTTGGTCACACAACTCCCTTACTCTCTCAATATTCTCTCTGAACCTGTCACTGTCAAGTCTCTGTCCGCACAGACGGATAGAGAAACATAAGGATGCAGAAAGAACTCCAATTATGAAAAAAATTCTTTTCCTCATTATATAATTTATGAAATTATTCCCACTCGATAGTTGCAGGCGGTTTCGAAGAGATGTCGTAACATACCCTGTTGACCCCCTTAACCTTATTTATGATTTCATTGGAAACCTTTGCAAGGAATTCATAGGGCAGACGAACCCAGTCAGCTGTCATACCGTCTGTAGATACTACAGCCCTAAGAGCCACTGTATACTCGTATGTGCGTTCATCACCCATCACTCCGACACTCTTGACAGGAGGGAGAATGGCACCGGCCTGCCAGATGCAGTCGTATAGCGTAAGATAGCCTTCGCCGCTTTCAGTTCCACCGGTTGCACTGGCTCCCGAAGCAGGCTTCCACCCTTGGGGTGCAGGAGTATTCCTGAGCATATCTATATATATAGCGTCAGCATTTCGGAGAATTTCCAGCTTTTCGGCTGTCACCTCTCCAAGCACCCTAATTCCCAGACCGGGACCCGGGAAAGGATGTCTTGAAATCAATGAATTCTTGATTCCCAAGGCACGGCCCACACGTCTGACCTCATCCTTGAACAGAGTTCTCAGGGGCTCGATAATCTTGAGATTCATCTCCTGTGGAAGGCCACCGACATTGTGGTGAGATTTGATTGTGGAAGAGGGGCCGTTTACGGAAACCGATTCGATAACATCGGGATATATGGTTCCCTGAGCGAGCCATGAGGCATTTTTGATCTTTTTTGCCTCAGAGTCAAAGACATCTATGAAAGTTTTTCCTATTGCCTTCCTTTTGGCCTCCGGATCTCCAAGTCCATCAAGCACCTTCATAAACCGCTCAGCAGCCTCAACGCCTATCACATTGAGTCCCATATCTTTATATGATGCAAGAACAGAACTGAACTCATCTTTCCTAAGCAATCCATTGTCTACGAAAATACATGTCAGGTTGCTGCCTATCGCCCTATTGAGCAAAACCGCAGCTACCGTGCTGTCTACACCTCCCGAAAGTCCAAGGATTACATGGTCATCTCCGACTGTTTCCCTTATATGAGCGATGGAACTATCTATGAAAGAGTCTGCTGTCCAGTCTCCCCTGCATCCGCAGATTCCGAGCGCGAAGTTCGCGAGCATTGCCGCACCGAACTCAGAATGAACTACTTCAGGATGGAACTGAACACAATAGATATTCTCATTCTCTATTGCGTAAGCAGCATTTACAACATCATCTGTAGAGGCTATGACCTCTGCCCCCTGAGGAAGAGATGCAATGGTATCTCCGTGGGACATCCATACCTGAGAGACTTCAGGAATACCTTTAAATAAAAGAGTATCCTTTTTAGTTACTGTCAGCATAGCCCTTCCATATTCACGGGCAAGTGAAGGATTTACTTCTCCACCGTAAGTATGGGCTATATACTGTGCGCCATAACAGACACACATCATCGGGTACTTGCCCTTTATTGCGTCCAAATCAGGTTTGGGAGCCTTTGGATCCCTGACCGAGAAGGGGCTGCCCGAGAGAATGACCCCTTTCACACTATCGTCCAGAACAGGTATCTTGTTGAAGGGATATATCTCACAATAGACATTGATTTCCCTAAGTCTTCGGCCTATCAGCTGCGTTAGCTGTGACCCGAAATCGAGTATAATGATTTTCTCTGTCATATTTTTTAAATTATCCTACAAATATAATCAAATTTAGATTATTTTTGCGCTTCAATTATGCAAGACATTAGAAATATAGCAATTATCGCCCACGTCGACCACGGAAAGACTACCCTGGTCGACAGAATGATTTATCAGGCGAAACTTGTCCGCGGAAATGACAAGCAGGGCAAGGAGTTGATTCTGGACAACAACGATCTGGAAAGGGAACGTGGTATCACAATCCTTTCAAAGAATGTATCAGTACCTTACAAAGGATTTAAAATCAACATCATAGACACTCCGGGCCACGCGGACTTCGGTGGCGAGGTAGAGAGAGTGCTCAACATGACGGACGGCGTACTACTGCTCGTGGATGCATTTGAAGGCACAATGCCCCAAACAAGGTTTGTACTTCAGAAAGCTATCGAGATGGGAAAGAAACCAATAGTTGTCATCAACAAGGTCGACAAGCCAAATTGTCGCCCCGATGAGGTGAATGACCAGGTATTTGACCTGATGTTTTCGCTCAACGCAACGGAAGACCAGCTCGATTTCAAGACCATCTACGGAAGCGCAAAACAGGGATGGATGTCAACAGACTGGAGGAAACCCTCTACAGATATCATTCCCCTGCTCGACACCATATTGGAAGAGATTCCCGCTCCTCCATACATGGAAGGAACTCCTCAGATGCTGATTTCATCACTCGAATACTCCCCTTATGTAGGACGTATCGCTGTAGGCAGAGTGGCAAGAGGAGAGATAAGGACAGGCCAGCAGATTTCACTCTGCAAGAAGGATGGCACCATCGAGAAACAGCGAATCAAAGATCTTCTCGTCTTTGAAGGACTAGAAAAGAGGAGCGTTGAAAAGGTGACATGCGGTGATATATGCGCAGTAGTAGGAGTAGAGGATTTCGAAATCGGGGACACTATTGCAGACTACGAAAACCCTGAAGCCCTCCCACCCATCACAGTTGACGAGCCTACGATGAGTATGCTCTTTACTATCAACGATTCACCCTTCTTCGGTAGAGAAGGAAAGTTCGTAACCTCAAGACACCTCAAGGAAAGGCTTGAAAAAGAGCTTGAAAAGAACCTTGCACTCAGAGTCAAAGAGGGTCTTACAGCAGATTCTTTCATAGTATATGGTCGCGGTGTCCTTCACCTTTCCGTACTCATTGAGACGATGAGAAGAGAGGGATTCGAACTTCAGGTAGGTCAGCCAAAAGTCCTTGACAAGAATATCAATGGCGTAAGATGCGAACCTATAGAGGCCCTAACTATCGACCTTCCCGAAGATATGGTAGGAAAAGCCATAGAAATCTCCACCAGAAGAAAGGCTGCCCTGATGCACATGGAGACAAGGGGAGATAGGGCCCATCTCGAATTTGACATCCCCTCCAGAGGTCTTATTGGTCTGAGAAGCAACCTGATGACAGCAACACAGGGAGAAGCCGTAGTAGCACATAGATTCAAAGGATACGAACCTTTCAAGGGAGAAATCGAAAAGCGCAACAACGGTTCACTGGTTTCACTCGAGACAGGCCTCTCTGTAGCCTATGCAATGGACAAACTTCAGGATAGGGGTCGCTTCTTTATCGAACCCGGAGAGGATATATATGAAGGTCAAGTGGTAGGAGAACACACCAGAGCGAGCGACCTTGCAATCAATATTTGTAAGACTAAAAAGCTCACAAACATGCGAGCCTCAGGCTCCGATGACAAAGTGATGCTCCCTCCTCCCATAAGATTCTCACTGGAAGAGGCTCTTGAATACATACAGGAAGATGAATTGGTAGAAGTTACACCCGTTTCAATGCGTTTGAGAAAGATTATTCTGGATGAAACAGAAAGAAAACGCAGAAAAGGTTGATAATACTGAAAATTTTTATATCTTTGTCGCCCCTTAATTTACGGAGAGATGAGTAACATTTGTAAGATTGAGACCAAAGGATTGGGAAACGGAAGTCACAAGTATACATTCATACTTGACGGAGGTTTCTTCGAGGCGTTTGAAAATGACATGATTTCCGATGCGGGAATCACAGTTGAGGCTACACTTGAAAAGAATGGTCCTGCAATGAGACTCAGCATGTTAATTAACGGGACAGTAACAGTGATGTGCGACAGATGTCTGGATAATCTGGACTTGCCTGTCAAGATTGACGAGACATTTGATGTCCTCTTCTCAGATTTGTCAGATACTTCAGATATTGCCGATCAGGAGATTTCTGAGGAGAAAGATGTTGTGGTGCTTGACAGGACATCGGCCGATATCGACCTGAGTCAGTTGATCTATGACTATGTGTGTACATCCCTCCCTATAAGAAAAGTACATCATGATGGAGAATGCAATCCTGAAATGATGGAGAAAATGAAGAATATATTAAAATAATTAAAATTAAAATAAGATGGCACATCCTAAACACAAGCTCTCTAAACAGCGTAGAGACAAACGTAGAACACACGATAAGTTAACTGTTCCTACATTGGCAACATGTTCAAACTGTGGTGCTGCTGTATTGTACCACAGAGTATGCCCTGAATGCGGATACTATCGCGGTCGCCTCATGGTGGCAAAGAATGTTGAATAATTCTTTGCATAACTGATGTTGAAGATCGGTCTTGATGCAATGGGTGGGGACTTTGCCCCGCTCAACGCTGTGTTAGGAGCGATCGACGCTTCTGCGCACAAGGATATTCAGATCTGGCTCTTCGGGGATAGGGAAATTATTACCGGGATCTGTAACAATGCAGGTTTTGATCCCGGTAGATTTGTTATTGTTGATTGTAAGGACAATATCCTCTTTACAGACCACCCGGTATCAGCATTCCACAGGAAGAGGGAATCCAGCATAGTGAAAGGATTCCAGCTTCTAGAATCAGGGGATATTGATGCCTTTGCAAGTGCCGGTAACACGGGTGCGATGATGATAGGGTGTTCACTTACACTGAACATGATCAACAAGATTTCCCGTCCATGCATTTCAGTGGAACTTCCTCTGATTAATGGGAACAAGGTCCTCCTGCTGGATGTAGGATTCAACGCTGATTGCAGACCTGATAACCTTCTCCAATTTGGAGCTTTGGGAAATATCTACTCCAAAAGTGTTTTGGGGGTAAAGGAGCCCAAGGTAGGACTGCTGAACATCGGAGCGGAAAGCGGCAAAGGGAATCTCAATGTTAAAGAGGCATATACACTCTTTTCTGAAGGTTCCGATTTCAACTTCATAGGCAACATCGAACCGGACAACATATTTACAGACAGCTGCGCAGATGTAGTGGTAACGGACGGCTTCACTGGGAATCTATTTCTAAAACAGGCTGAGGCGTTGTACAACATCGTTTGCAAGAGAGAGATAGAAGACGCTTACCTCTCAAGGTTCAACTATGAGCTCTATGGAGGCACTGCAGTACTCGGAGTATCATCAGTAGTGATTATAGGACACGGCAGAAGTTCTTCAGCAGCAATTGCAAATATGATTTTTAAGGCAGAAAGTGTATTAAAAAGTAGATTAATCGAGAATTTTAATATATTTGCATAATTATTCAATGGCTCTGTAGTTCAACGGATAGAATGGAAGTTTCCTAAACTTTAGATGGCGGTTCGATTCCGCCCGGAGCTACCAAGAGAGCGGTTCTGACTAATCGGAACTGCTCTCTTTTCTTATTACATCGAAAAGAGTACAGCTACTATAGTCTGGGCATTCCTTCGCACAAAGGTCACAATACCTCTCTTGGGCACATCTTCTGATTTGGCAGCCTCTATCACAAAAATCCAGTTTTTTGCCATCTCCCTTGCATCCGGAACATCCGGAAGGATATAAAGGACATGAAGCACAGTCGAAACCACAATAAGCTATATGGAAGTTATTTCTTTGCATTTCTGGGATGATGGTCAAGTATCCCTTTCTGCCACTTGGCAGAATCTACATGAGTATAGACCTGTGTAGTGAGAATGCTTTCATGACCGAGCATTTGCTGCACAGCTCTCAGATCTGCACCGTTTTCCACCAGATGAGTGGCAAAGGAGTGTCTAAAAGTATGAGGCGATATCTCTTTTTCAATGCCTGCAATTGCTGCTTGATTTTTAACTATGAGATAGACCATCACCCGCGTAAGGTGATTGCCTCTACTATTAGTAAAAACATAATCGAGATATCTGGGTTTGACCACTCTGTAGGGTGATTCAAGCCATTTTTTGATATAATCCAGCGCAGTAGAGTTTATTGGAATAATCCTTTGCTTGTTTCCCTTTCCTATCACCTTTACAAACCCCTCCTCCTGAAAGATATCACTTATTTTCAATAAAATAAGCTCACTTACCCGCATTCCTGTCGAATAAAGGGTCTCAAGTATAGCCTTGTTCCTGTGACCCAAAGGTTCAGACAGGTCAACACTATCTATTATTGCATCTACCTCATCTACTGTAAGCACTGAAGGAAGAGTGGGATTTATCTTGGGAAGTTCCAGCAGTTCAGCTGGATTTTCATCTTTGATTCCCTCAATTTCAATATAGCTGTAAAACGACTTGATAGAACTGACAAAACGCGCCTGACTTCTTTTGGAGAAACGGTTAACCATCATATAATACAGATACTCAGAGATATCTTCTCTGGTTACCTCCAGAGGATCCTCCACCTCTGATCTCTCAGCAAACTTCTTGATATCACTTGTATAAGAGATGACAGTACTCTTGGAGAGTGAGCGTTCAAGTTGGAGAAAAAGAGAAAATTCATCAATAAGTTTTTGCCATTTGTCACTTATCATACTCTACTTTATTTTTTTCATGCTCCTTACACCACTGGGAAATACCGCACTCCTGACATTTTGGATTGCGGGCTGTGCAGATATAACGGCCATGGAGAATGAGCCAATGATGCGCAGTGGCCCTATATTCGGCAGGAATATGGGCTGTTAGATCCTTCTCCACCTTCTCAGGAGTAGAGCCTTTAGAAAGACCGATCCGGTGGGACACCCTGAAGACGTGAGTGTCGACTGCAATAACCGGCTCGTTAAACAGAATAGAAGCTACCACATTCGCAGTCTTCCTTCCCACCCCCGGAAGTTTCATGAGTTTTTCGACACTGTCAGGAATCTCTCCATCGAAATCACTCACAAGCATCTTTGACATCCCTATAAGATGCTCACCTTTGCTGTTGGGATAAGAGACAGATCTGATGATGGCATACAAATCTTCAAAAGAGGCCTCCGAAAGCGCTTTCGGTGTAGGATACTTACTGAAAAGCACCGGAGTAACCATGTTGACTCTCTTGTCGGTACACTGAGCAGAAAGAATTACAGCGCACAACAACTCGAATCCATTCGAGAAATTCAACTCGGATCGGACTGATGGTCTGTTGAGCCTGAACCATTCAATAATGGCATCGTATCTATCATTCAGTTTCATGCTTCTTCCCTTATCAAATTACAAGAACAGTTCTCACAAAGCCACCTCTTGCCGGGAAATTTGGATATTATAGAACGGTTATGTGTTACCATTATGACAGCCGGTCCCATTTCCCTATTGATATTCAACAGAAGATTCATGATACCTTCAGCTGTTTCATCATCAAGATTTCCGGTAGGTTCATCAGCCAAAATAATATCAGGTTCGTTAAGCAGGGACCTTGCAATTGCTATACGCTGCTGCTCCCCACCTGAGAGTTGGTGAGGCATCTTGTGAGCCTTCAGAGACATGCCTACACCTTCAAGGACGCTCTTGATTCTACTGTCGATATCCCTTGAATTGCTCATTCCAGTTGCCTTGAGAACAAAAGCTAAATTATCATACACTGACCTGTCCATCAATAGCTGGAAATCCTGAAAGACCACCCCTATCTTTCTTCTAAGATACGGTATCTTCCTATTCTTGAGCTTGAGAAGGTCAAACTCTCCTACCCTTGCCACCTTTCCCTTTACCGGCAATTCGCTGATGAGAGACTTGATAATGGAAGTCTTTCCACTACCTACTTTTCCTTCGATATAAATGAACTCTCCCTTATTGACAGACATATTAAGAGAGTCAATAATCAGATTCCCATTGTTGAAAATGGAGATATCCTCGAACAGGATAATCGGAAGAGCTTTTTCTGGAGAATCCATCGAAACAATATAAAAAAGGGGAAGAAGTCCCGCAGGACAATCCTCCCCTGTCAAAATGAAAGCTATTTATTCAAAGCTGTAGCCACATCGACAGCCACAGCAACTGTTGCACCCACCATAGGGTTATTGCCTATTCCAAGGAAGCCCATCATCTCGACATGAGCCGGAACTGAAGAAGAGCCGGCAAACTGAGCATCCGAGTGCATACGACCCATGGTATCAGTCATACCATATGAAGCAGGACCTGCCGCCATATTGTCGGGATGAAGAGTACGTCCTGTACCACCACCTGAAGCAACAGAGAAGTAATTCTTACCCTGAAGCATACATTCCTTTTTATAGGTTCCTGCAACGGGATGCTGGAAACGGGTAGGGTTGGTAGAATTACCTGTAATGGAAACATCCACTCCCTCCTTATGCATAATGGCTACCCCTTCACGGACATCATTCGCACCGTAACATCTCACTTTTGCACGAGGACCGTCACTATAAGCAACTTCCCTTACGATTTTGAGTTCACCGGTGAAATAGTCAAAATCTGTCTCTACATATGTAAAACCATTGATACGCGAGATAATAAGAGCTGCATCCTTACCCAGACCGTTAAGAATACACCTGAGGGGTTCTTTACGCACCTTATCAGCTTTTGCTGCAATCTTGATAGCGCCTTCAGCTGCTGCAAAAGATTCATGTCCTGCAAGGAATGCAAAACATTTGGTCTCTTCGCGCAGAAGACGGGCAGCCAGATTTCCATGTCCGATACCTACTTTACGGTCATCGGCAACAGAACCGGGGATACAGAAAGACTGGAGACCTACTCCGATAGCTTCTGCTGCTTCTGCTGCATTCTTGCATCCTCTCTTGAGAGCAATAGCCGCACCCACTACGTAAGCCCATTTTGCATTTTCAAAACAGATAGGCTGTGTCTCCTCACAAGTCTTGTAAGGATCGAGACCATACTGTTCGCAGATTTCATTGGCTTCTTCGATGCTTTTGATTCCTTCAGCATTGAGAACAGAGAGAATCTGATTCATTCTTCTGTCCTGACTTTCAAATTTAACATTTCTTATTGCCATACCAATCTCTCCTTATTCTTTACGTGGATCAATAAATTTCACTGCACCCTGCTCCTCAGAGAAACGGCCGTAAGTACCGGTTACCTTCTTGAGAGCCTCATTGGCATCTGTTCCCTTCTTGATTTCATCCATGAATTTGCCAAGGTGCACGAATTCATATCCGATAATCTGATTATCCTTGTCAAGAGCGATTCTTGAACAATATCCTTCAGCCATTTCAAGATATCTGGGACCTTTGGCCAGAGTACCGAACATAGTACCAGTCTGACTGCGAAGTCCTTTACCGAGGTCTTCAAGACTTGCGCCTATAGCAAGACCGCCTTCTGAGAAAGCACTCTGAGTACGTCCATAGACAATCTGAAGGAAAAGTTCTCTCATTGCTGTATTGATAGCATCACATACCAAGTCTGTATTAAGAGCTTCAAGGAGAGTCTTGCCGGGAAGGATCTCAGAAGCCATTGCAGCTGAGTGAGTCATACCGGAACATCCGATTGTTTCAACAAGCGCTTCCTGAATAATACCATCCTTTACATTGAGAGTCAACTTGCAGGCTCCCTGCTGAGGTGCACACCAACCGATACCGTGTGTAAGACCGGAGATATCGGTAATTTCCTTACTTTTTACCCATTTTCCCTCTTCAGGAATGGGTGCGGGACCGTGATTAGCCCCTTTTGCCACGCAACACATCTGTTGCACTTCGTGTGAATAAATCATACTAACTATTATATAAATAATCTTTAACTTACTTTACAAAATGGTAGTGAGAGCCGAACCTTTCAAATGCGGCCTTGTCGAGTGACTCCCTATGGTCAGGATGGGCTACACTGATTATAAGCTTTGCTCTCTCCTGCAGAGACTTGCCATATAAGTCAACAGCTCCGTACTCTGTCACGAACCAGTGGATGTGATTTCTGGTAGTGACGACACCGGCACCCGGGGTGAGAATAGGTGCAATCTTGCTGACTCCCTTATTGGTAACTGAGGGCATAGCAATAATCGCTTTTCCTCCCTGTGACATGGAAGCTCCGTAGATAAAATCTATCTGACCGCCTACTCCACTATAAAAAGTGGTTCCAAGCGAATCTGCACAGACCTGACCGGTAATATCAACCTGCAAAGCGGAGTTGATGGCAGTAACCTTGGGATTCTTGGCAATTATGTAGGGGTCGTTCGTATAGGCCACATCCATCATTGCCACCATAGGATTGTCATCTATGAAGTCATAAACCTCTTGAGAACCCATCAGGAATGTAGAGACTATCTTTCCTTTGTCAATAGCCTTGGCAGCTCCATTTATAACCCCGCTTTTAACCAAAGGAAGCACACCATCTGCAAACATCTCAGTATGTATACCGAGGTTTTTATGACCGGAGAGCTGGCTGAGGACCGCATTGGGGATAGCACCAATTCCCATCTGAAGGGTGGCTCCATCTTCAATGAGAGATGCACAATTCATACCAATCTTTTCCTCAATTTCCGTAGGCTCAGAAAAATGGGCAGGAGTCAGAGGCTTATCGTCTTCAACAAAGAAATCTATCATTGAGACAGGAATCATTGCATCACCAAAAGCCCTTGGAACATACTTATTAACTACCGCGATGACATAATCTGCACACTCTATTGCCGCAAGAGTAGCATCAACAGAGGTTCCCAATGATACATAGCCATGCTTGTCTACAGGAGAGACCTGAACCATTGCCACATTGCAGGGAAGAACACCTGATCTATATAGTTTCTGGGTTTCACTTAAGAAAATAGGAATATAATCTGCATATCCGGCCTGAACACTCTTCCTTACATTTCCACCTACAAAGAAAGCTTCGTGAAAGAAAATTCCTTCATACTCCTTATTGACATATGGAGCTGTCCCCTCGGTATGAAGATGATGGATTCGGACGTCTTTCAATTCACCCGAATCACCGCGCCTACACAGGGCGTCGATAAGGATTTGAGGAGCCGAAGCAACACTGCTAAGATGTACATGATCACCTGATTTGACCACCTTAACGGCTTCATCAGCTGAAACAAACTGGATATTATAATTCATATTCTATTTATTTTGATTAATCCTCAAATATAATTCACAAAGCGCAAATTTACAAAAATATCCCAAAAAAAAGGTCGCCCGCAAATTAATGCGGACGACCATACAAAAATCAAGGATAAAATTATTCCATCTGGTAATCGAGATCCTCACCTACCTTTATTGTGCGGCAGTTATCTTCGATGTAGTCGAAGAAGTTAGTATATCCTGCTCCCTTGACATCACCAGTGAATTTACCTTCTCTAAGCACAACTACTACAACAGAAAGATTTTCGTTCTTTCTAACTGTAGAAGGAATAGCAGCAGAGAATTCGAGAACTTTTTCTTCATTAGCTGTGAAGATATAGTCGTCACCCATAACATTTTCAGTAAGCGCAATTTTAGCTACATTATCGTGAACATAGTCACTTGATGCATTCGACTGAGCCTGTACACAACCACTTTCAACGAGGAAGGCCATCACTCTGTATTTCTTAGCTTCATTTGATTTGATCTTGATAGAAGCATTTACATTGCCGTCAGCTACAGTAAGACTTCCACCTATGTTAGAGATAGCCCAAAGTTCCTGTTTTGCGAGAGCTTCTTCTTTAAGCTGGGTATAAAGTTCCACCTGTCTGTCTTCCTTAATGTTAACACAGTCGACATAGTTATTAAAAACGCCTGAAGGATAACCTGTTACACCATACTGCTTTGAAATAGCACTCATATCAGGGAATGTAAGACCTCCGTCTGAATTACCGTAGAAGTTTACAATTGCAAATCTTTCAGGATCTTCATCAATAGCTCTGTGCATTGCACTTGCCATAATAGGACAATAGCCGCACCATGTTGCAGTAAATCTGAAGAAGATATTACGTTTGAAAGGAGTCTTTGAACTCATCTGAGCGACAGGTATTTCGATTTCATGTCCGTTAGAGGCCTTAAGAACCACCTTATCTTCTCGGAAATTTTCAGAAGATTCCTTTACGGTAGCCTTGAGGGTGGTAACAACATACTGAGACTTGGTCTTCTTGTCAGAAAGAATCAAAGAGTCAGTAGCTGATTCCTTAACAATTTCGAGCCAAGAGGGTGCAGAGGCCACTTCGAAAGGAAGAGTGCCCTCAACTTCGATAGGAAGAGACGATTCAACCTGAGATTTGAAAGTGTAGCTGGAATTGATAGAGGCAATACCCTGAAGGCCCCTCATTATTGCCACATATGTTGAGATCTTTTCACCATCCTGAATACCAAGCTTGTCTTCGATTTCATGGAAGGAGTCATTTGACTTGAGAGAGGTGAATTTGAGATTGACATCACCTGCAAAACCGCTCTTGGGAGAGACCTGAAGCCAATCAGGACACTTAACAATCATCCAGTTGTTTTCAAACTTATGAGGCAGTTCAACACTTTCACCCTCAACAGAAGAGAATACGTACTGTACGTCTGTAACAGTAGGCTCATCAGGACCATCATCAGGACCTTCTGTTTTCTGCTGACAGGAAACAAGAGCAAACATAGAAGCTGCAAAAAGCAGAATGAATTTAAAAATGTTCTTTTTCATCAGTAATTAATTATTTACATCATTACAATAACTGAAAGGTTGACACCGGTATAGGCAGGAGTCATACGACAAACACCACCTGAACAGAGATATCCCTCCTTGAAACGGCCTGCATTCAAGGCAGCTCTTACCTTTCCATAAGAGTATCCTACACTACCGTTAATGTAGTGAGTATTGGTCTGACCGTAGTTCCACATATCCTGAATGCTGACACTCCATCTGGGAGCCAGATTGTACTCAACCAATGCAGCGACCCAATTCTTGTGATCCTGTTGTGTGTACAGATGTTGTACTTCAAATCTCAACGAATTCTTTCTATTGATCTTATAAGTAACATCAGCAACTACAGTATGAGAATCCCAAAGGAGTGAAGGATTTTCAGGGTTTCCTTTTCCAATAGTATTAGGGTTGAATGTCTGCCATGTATAGTAGAGAATCATCTTGACACTTTTTCCCCACCAACGTTCAAGGTCAATGGTAAGGTCTCTGAAAAGAAGCGAAGTATTAGCAGAGAGTTCACCCACTTCAAGGTATTTTCCATAGAAAGTCGAGAAGTTCGCGTGAACCTTCATACCCTTCTTGCCGCCCATGACAGAGCCCTTCTTGAAATTATAGAAAAGGTCGACCTGTCCACCAATCTCATCGGCCTGAGGAGAATAGGGGTTCATTGTAGCAAGCATATATGTGTGCTGCTGTGTCAAAGCAGGAACATAGTTGATAAGGGTAAACATTTCTGTCTTACCCCTGTAGCCCTGGAACGAGGCATTCTTCAACTGACGGAAAGTAGCAAGTGCACCAAAACCATATCCTGAGTAACCGAGTTCAACCTGAATTGCACGGTTACGAGAGGTATCATTTGCATTGTAGAATCCAGGGTCGCTCTTTCTGTCCATATATTCTCCCTTTAGGATAAAGCCATGGGTTCCAAAGTTGAGTCTTGCAGAATAACCGGTGGTCAGGGGTGATTTGGCCTCTCCGGAAATAGCTTGATATTTATTGACAACACTACCTTCAACAGAGAGATCTATATTGTCAAGCTTAGCTGCATTGGAAATGGAGAAAGAAAGGTCTGCTGCTGCGACAGAAGAAGATGTGTTGTAGTCATAATCGAAATCCTGACGCACCAAACCGTAAAGGCCCTTTACAGTAAGATAATCACCAAAAGTGTATGCAACCCTTGCACCCTTAAGGGCATTGTTCACACCCAAGGTACGGTCTTCATAAGTTCTGAGAATAAGGCCGCTTCCGAACTGTTCGAAAAGGCTGCCGACCCTAATGTCCCATCCTTTTGAGTTAAAACCAGCATAGTAGTCATAACGGGCCATTCTCTGACCCGAAAGAGACATGGGAAAATATCCTGAAAGTGCAGGAAGATAGAGCTCTACCTGTGTTCCGAAAGAGAAGCCACCCTTAACATAATCTACCTTTAAGTAGTTGTTGGAACCGAACTTCATGTCGGGAGCCATAGCTCCTGTCTTTTCATCGTTGAAGTAGTAGGTAGTGTTAGTTTCGAAACTTGAAGAGAGAGTACCCTTATCCTCTCCCTCGTTCTGTGCGAAAAGGGAGGGGACAAGAGCCATTGCAGCCAATATAGAGACTATTGATTTTCTATACATAACAAATTACTGAAGTTTGAGGATTTGTTCAAAAAGTTCCTCTTCATTACCCGGAGTATATCCTATATGAGTATAAACGATCTTGCCGTCCTTGTCAAGAAGGAATACTGTAGGCTGAGTCTGAACATTCATAGCACGTTTGAGATCTCCGTTTACATCGAGAAGGAAAGTAAACTCAGACCATCCGCGACCCTTTACCATAGGTGCTACTTTGGAGCTTGATCTTGAATCATCAGTTGAAACAGCCACAAACTTGAAAGAAGCTTCTTCCTGCCAGTCTGACCATGCATCATTAACAGCTCCAAGCTCCTGAAGACATGGCTTGCATGTGGTATACCAGAAAGAGAGTACCACGGGAACACCATCTTCAAGAATAGAACGTATGTTAACTTCATTTCCTTCAAGGTCTGTAACATTCACATTAGGCAGACTCTTCTGAGCTGATGCAAGGAAAGGCAGACAAAGTGCAACAATTGCAATTAAGATTTTTTTCATAGAGCTATTTATTCGTATTTGTAATCAACAAGTGAACCTACAGGACAGTAGATAACATTATCGACAATATTGCCAAAGTCCATATAATCAGCATTAGCAACAGAACCGTGGTAATTACCTTCATAAGTAACGTAAGCAATAATTGCCAGATTATTTTGATCACGTACAGCTGATGGAACATCTACAGAGAGGGGTACATATTTGATAGAGTTAGCTTCGAAGCTATAATCATCACCCATATGTGCTGCAGTCATAGCTGTTCTGGCTACATAGTTATGAACATAGTTTGCTCCACCATTGGTCTGGCTCTGTACGATGTCGTTTTCAACGAGGAATACATGAAGTTTGCACTGTTTGGCCTCTTTGGTTGCTATGAAGAGCTCGAGGTTAACTTTATTGCCGTCAAGTGATGATACACATGCGAGCTGTGAGTTTGCAGGAAGGTTATTTTTAGCTTCATTAGCAAGGCCTTTAATGATATTTGCTGTAGTAGCAGAAGAGTAGTTAGCCACCTGTGCAACATCATTCATAGCTCCGGTAGGGTAGCCCTCAACCTTATAGTAGTTCTGCATTTCGTTCACGAACCTATAAGTAAGATCCTGACTCTGTGCACCGTAGATATTGAGGTTAACAATACGTCCTTCTTCTTCCTTCATCGCAATCTTGAATGCTTCTGCCATCATAGGACAGTATCCGCACCAAGTAGCGGTGAAACGTACACCAAGGCTTCTTCTATAGAATGTTTTAGCATAATCAACATTACCGATCTGCTGTACTGGAATTTCTGCCAGGCTCTGACCATCAGTAGTTTTAAGGCTGATTGTAGATTCCCTATAGTCTCCGGTATTTTCAGTTGCAGAGATGCTTACCCTGTAGGTTTTTGTCTGTGAATATGTCTTTCCATCAGCAAGAAGGGTAGAGTCAATCTTTGCTACAGACTTAACTTCGAACCAATCTGAACCTTCACCCTTAGAATATTCGAAAGGAGCAGAGGCCTTTACAATAAGATCCAGTTCGCCGCCTTTACCTGCGAATGTAGCAGTCTTGGGAGAACAAGATGCTCCCAGAGCAGGACGCTGGAAAACATAGTATCTGATATGTTCAGTACCAACGTTTACCACGATAGTACTTTCAACTTCAGCGAAAGACTCATTCGCTTTGGTAGTGGTGAAGGTCAGTTTGTTTGAACCTGCAAAACCTGAAAGAGGAGAAACTGTAAAGTTATCTCCGGTCTTAATGATCTGCCAGTCACCTGGAAAATCCAATGTAGCTTCAGTAACATTCTGAGCTGCGGCATCAAGAAATACTACATCAGAGGCCTGAGGACCATCAGGTTCCTTCTCGTTAACAGTGTTACAAGAAGAGAACATTGAAACCATAGCGAGCATTAAAGCTCCAAATGAAATTGTTCTAAGATTCATCGTTAAATAGTTTTTATTCTAGTTGTTTTTAAAATTTTCTATACCACCATTAAGGAATTCGATGAAAGCCTCAACGTCAAGGTTGTAACCTCTAGGTTCTGCAAGTTTCCTGCCATCAGGTGACTCAAGGATATAATATGGCTGTGCATTGGCGCCATACTTAGAGAACGCTATATATGAGTTAATCTTTCCTAAAGTCTTCAGAGTTTTTCCGCCAGCCTCAATCCAATTCTCTTCGGGTACTTCCATCTTATCGTCACAGTACAGAGCACAGATGACATACTGGTTTCTGAGAATATCCAGAACCCTTGGATCTGCCCATACCCTTGATTCCATCTCGCGACAGTTCACACATGCGTGACCGGTGAAGTCAATAAAGAGTGGCTTGCCTACCTTCTTGGCGTAAGCCCTTGCCTGCTCGAGATCAAAGAATCCGTTAAGACCGTGCGAGAGCTTGAGTTTGTCAGCATATTTGACTTTGGTTATATCGTAATCTTCCATTTCGTATGCAACAGTCTTGTCATAGAACCAGCCTTTCTGCTGTTCAGGAGGCAAGTAACCTGAGAGAGCTCTAAGAGGAGCTCCGAAGAGACCGGTAATCAAATATATGTCAAACGCCAATACAATAATCGTGAATATGATTCTTGCAGCAGACCACTTCCTTACCTTGTCAACACCTTTGAAGCGAATGAATCCCAACATAAAAATGAACAGGAGAGTAAAGATTACAATCCAAATTGCTAAATAGATATCTCTGGGGAGAATATTCCAGTGGTAAGCCTGGTCAGCCATAGAGAGGAACTTGAATGCAAGAGCAGTTTCAACAAAACCGAGGATCACCTTTACAGAACCGAGCCATCCACCGCTCTTTGGCATTTTGCTCAAGAGTGAAGGGAACATTGCAAGCAATGTGAAAGGAAGAGCGAATGCAGTAGAGAATGCAAGCATAGTAACGATAGGTGTCCAGAACTCACCGGAAACCGAACGAATAACGACATTACCTACAATAGGGCCGGTACATGAGAATGATACCAGAACCAGAGTAAGTGCCATGAAGAAGATACCACCGAATCCCTTAGTGTCAGCCTTGCTGTCTGTCTTGGTAGTCACAGAACCAGGAAGTGTAATTTCGAACAGACCGAAGAAAGAGAGTGCAAAGACAATGAACACTATGAAGAATATGATGTTAGGCAGCCAGTTGGTAGCAAGCCAGTTGAAAATATCAGTAGTAACTGCATCCCCTCCGAAGATTCTGGTAATGAGAATCAGAGCCGCAATAGGAAGAGTATATAGTATAATGATGAAGAATCCATAAAGGAACGCTCTCTTTCTTCCTGTTGCAGGATCCGGAGAACCCTTCATAAAGAACGACACAGTCATGGGGACCATAGGGAAGATACATGGAGTAAGCAGAGCGACTAGACCCCAAATGATAGCTTCGATAATCATGCTGAGAAGATTGCCACCGCCCACTTTAACAGATCCGGTTTGGGAGATAGTATCCTCTGCTACCGCTCCGTTGCTGTCAATTGCTATTTTCAACTCTTCATCGCCGAAAACACAACTTACAGAATCACAAGCCTGCCATTCCACATTTACAAGGAAGTCTGCTCTTTCAGCAAGGAGTTCGATCTGCTGAGTAAAGACGACACAATCTTCAAAGTAAGCAACATCCACCATGAAGACATCATCATAATACTTGTTTATCTTACCTGAAATCTGAAGAGGACCGACCTTCTTCGCAGCAGGTCTATTGGAATCACCGAGAACTTTGATAGTCATCAGAGTTTCCTTAGGACCACCAGTGTAAGTAGTATCGTAAATGTGCCAATGTGAGTCAATTTGACCTGTCAAGACAAGTTCAAAATGAGAATCATCCAATTTGTTTACGCTAGAGTTCCACTTCACATGCGTCTCCTGTGCAAACAAAGCGAATGATGATAGTAAAATAACTATTACCGATAAAAAGCTTTTGAATTTCATAAATCTAGTATTTAAACTTCGCTAAGATAGAAAAAATAATCAGTCAAGTACTATTTTTTTAACCTTTTTTAATTTTTTTACCTCTAAATCCTTTGAATCTCCTTTTACGCAGGCTTTTGGATACATGGGTGCAATGACCTGATTCGGATTGTTCCATGCTTCCATCAGATCAAGGAACTCCTGAGGATCGCTGACCCCATCAGCCGTGAGTGTGAACTCCTTTTTATATAGAGGGCCATAAATACCATCGGGATCGACAGCCACGGCTACCGCTGTATAGCTCTGATCAAAAGAGAGTGCAGCAACAGAACGATACTGTTTGGGACCTCCATTCTTTATGAGCTTCTTGATCATATTGTCTGTAATTCCTTCAAACTGCTCGGATGTGAAGATACCATAGTATATGCTCTCTTGCGCTCCATAGGGATTTACAGTAACTTCAAACGGGAGCAGGGCATCTTTATAATCATAGATTTGCCAGTTGGAATCGAGTCTTGAAACTTCAGCCACAGAATAGTAATTACCGATATTCATATCGACGACTATTCCATCACCCCCCTCTTCGAGAGTAGTAAACTTGGTCTTGAAAAGCGATGTGGTATTAATACCGGCATCATATCCAAAAGCAACGACATAGTAAGAGGTGGCAGAATAGAGGTCCATCACCTTAAAAGACTGGTCCCCATTATAAGTAGTCAGAGAAAACATCGTATAGAGATACTCCATCAGATCGTTTTCTTCCATACCCTCCACAGTTGACTCAGAAAGCAATGCTATTGTGTAAGGATCAGAATTAGAGACACTGATATTCACTTCAGCTGTATTCTGAGTAATATTGTATACAGATATATCTATTTGATTTTCTGAAGCTTCTGGTTTCTCTATTTCAAATTCGTATGTATAGACATTTGTACAGACATAACCAGAGAGAGAGTCTACACCGTAAATACCCAATATATATGGTACTCCTGCTTTGAATCCCTCTGAAGAGAGTGATTGGTTACCCTTATAGCAGAACAGCTCAAGTATCTGATCCATAGTAGCACCATATTCTACCCACATAAGCATCGTATATCTCCAGTCTTCGGAAAACGCCAACTGGTAATCATTACCATAGGCATCCTCTACTGAAGATTTCGTATATATCCTATAAGAATAGTATCCTTCATACTCGGTTGAAATATCCAGATTCACCACATTGCTCACAAAAGAGAGAGCCACATCCCACTGCACATCTTCGGTAGAAACACCAGAGGTGGTAAATACCTCCTTTACCAGTTTAGTGGTAACAACACACTTTTCTATATCTACGCCATACATATAGGCAACATATTCAGTTTCGGGTTCCAGACCGTTCATGACGCAACCGGTAGTATCACCTGAATTGGCAAAAGAAGCAAAAACTTCACTCAGTGGTACATCATTGATATCGGCAATATTCTGGAAATAAGCTATATCGTCAGCAATAAGTTTTTCATCAGTATCCAGGCCGTTTTGTTGAAGGTAAAGGGACGAGGCGACCAAAAAGACATAAGGCTGATTTTGATCAGCAGCCTCAATATCGAAAGTAACTGATCCGGCAGAGACATCTGTAATTTTGATTGAAAAAGGTTCTTTCTCAGAAGCATCCTGAATCACTGAACAATATACTGTTTCAGCACCGGGGTAGGCAACAGCCAGAGAAGCGCTTCTTGCCTGAGTCACTCCGGAGGCAGATACCACAAATCGTACTTCACCCTCAGCAGCCAGAGGGTCATACTCTATGGAAGTAACAACTACCGAATCTGAAGCAGTCACACTAAGGGTGGCCCCATCCACAGGATTTAGAACTTTATAAGCAAAATAGAAATCTCCTCCCATAGATGATGATTCAAAAACAGTGCTACTCAATTCTATCTCAGGAGTATTTATTTCCTCCTTGGGGGTACATGAAAACAAAAGAGAACCTGAAAGAGCCAATGCAAATAACTGTACAAACTTTTTTAACATACCAATAGAAAAAGGGGGCGGTTCATTACGCCCCCAAGATTATTTATTATTTATGAAAAATATGACTATTTCTTGAGAAAATCTCTACGAAGCGAGTCGCTCTTCATAGAAGAGAGGTCAATCTCTTCAATTCTCTTTTCACGGGTCTTGAATACTCTTGGCTGAGCATTCTTAACTGACAGAGGAGAAGCTATCTCCTGAATATGTTTCATCACTGATGGAGCAAATCCGTTTGCAGGTGCAGCGCTTCCG
The DNA here is from genome assembly GCA_029010575.1 of Bacteroidales bacterium. Classification (GTDB taxonomy): domain Bacteria; phylum Bacteroidota; class Bacteroidia; order Bacteroidales; family UBA932; genus Coprenecus. The sequence goes on from JAQXKS010000069.1 coordinate 41,520, forward strand.
CCATAGAGAGCGTTAATCAGGTCAAGTATTGCCTGAGGATCACCAGTTGCACCCTCTTCAGTAATTACAATCTTGTCACTGAACACGATATCAGAATATCTTCCTTCAGTATCCTTAACAAGCGCAGCAACTGCCAATTCATCTCCATAGTTCAGGATATAGATAGCTTGTGCTCCTGTTGCACTTGCACCCTGATATAGGAGGTAATCAGCAAACACGTCAGGCTCATTTGCTTCTACATCCTCATAAGAGAAGACACCAAAATAATAATCACTAACCTCACCACCCTCAAGGATATTTACTTTAACATCAGCAAATACATCATTTTGTGAAAAATCGCTCCAAGTGGGATCAAGAGCTATAACCGAAGCTGTAGGACAATAACTGTCAATTCCACAGGTAATCTTCACATCAGAAGGAATATCGACCTCAGTAGTAAACTTCTTTGAGAATAGAGGTGTCGTAGCCTGACCTCCGGCATAACCGAAGCAATGAATAGCGTAGGTGGTTTCAGGCTGCAAACTTGAAGCAGTTCCTTCATAGACGCCCTGAACTGTACCAATGTTGAAGTTTTCAAGAATATGGTCAATAATATCCTGGTCACCTGTTGTAGGGAATTCTACATCATCATACAATACCAAAGCATAGTAGTCATCATTAGAAGGAGTAACTTTGATATGTGCACTTCTTGAGCCTACCTCTGTAACTTCGATTTCGATAGTCATATCTGAAGGTTTAACATCACCAGAAGTAAATTCATAAATTTCAGGTTTTGAATTCTGATATGCTGTAGCAGGATCCACCGCAAATGCAGCTGCAAAATACTTGGTATTAGGCATGATATTGGCAGGATTGTAAGTAGCATTTCCAGAGAAAGCAAGAGCTTCGATAATATCATCTGGAGTAAATCCGAACATCAAGTAGATATTTACGAGACTCATCCAGTTTACGCCTACGAACTCTTCGAGACTAAGTTCTTCTTCTTCAGCCGATTCTACAGAATAGACATCAAGGATGTAGGGACCGTCAATGGAAGGAGTAGCCTCAACAGCCACATTAACTCCGTCAACAGATACCTTGAGGGAGAATGATGCATCAATCATGGGAAGAGCAGGAGTGCTTACGGCTTCACGAGTAATATCGGTAAGTCTTGCCCAATCCTTTTCAGAATCGACACCATAAGCATATACTACATATGCTGTTTCTGGATTGAGGCCAGAATAAGCTACATCCAACTGGTCACCCACAACGGTCAAAGTTTCCCATACTTCATTAATATCCATTGCATAATATTCGGCAACCATTTCCATATATGCCTTATCATCCTGATAAAGAGCCTCATCATCAGCAAACGATGCCAATTCCTCCTCTTTTGCAATGAATGAAAGGAATCTCATCTCCTTATCTTTCAAGATAATGTCAGCAGTGAATGATGTTGCCTGAACATCCTTGACATTGATAGTGATGGGAAGTTCATCAGCAGCACTTTGGTTGACGACAAAGACTACAGGCTGAGCACCTTCATAAGAGAAAGTCAGTTCAGACTGGCGTGTCTGTGTCTCTTTGTTTTTTGCCACAGTAAACTCCACAGTTCCTTTGTTTCCTTCAGAAACTACAAGATCACTAATCCAGTCACAGTCCTGAGCTACTGCTACCTGAAGAGCGACACCCTCTACGGGATTGAGAATTTCGAAAGCGACAGACAAAGAGTTACCTGCAGCCTCGACAGCTGTTTCTGTCATATTGAGTTTTATGACAGGAGCTTCTTGTTTAGGCTTGTTACAAGATACTAAAACGAGTAACGACAATACCGAAATAATAACGGCTGGAAACATTTTTTTACTCATACATTAAAATTTAACTGGTTAACGCTTCAAATTTAATCAAAAAATTATCATCGTACAATATTTTTTTCTACTTCTGAACTTTTTTTACCATATAATTCTTCAAGCCTCTTTAGACAGCCTTCAGTATCGCTATTGACGCCTTCTTTGGTTATAGCTATCGGATCACTTACGAATAAATCGGAAAAATTTCCATCTGTATCCTGAATCAGCGCCAGAACAACGACTTCATCGCCATAATTCAAGGCGTAAAAAGCCTCATTTCCCTGTTTGTTAGCCCCCAGGGAGATCAGATAATTTACATAAGACTCTGTTGATGAAGAATCAAAATTTTTGGTTTTAAAGACTCCGATATAATATTTATCTACCTCCCCGCTCTCTACTGTGACCACAACATCGGCAAAGACATCATACTCTGAGAACTTTGACCATGAAGAATCTTTTGCAATTATGTCCGACATAGAATAGTAATCAGGAATACCCGCCTTGAATACTACAGAGGAAACCACCTTTTCTTTGGTTTTAAATATTGAAGAGAAGAGCTCTGTGGTTACCACTCCGCCCGAATATCCGAATGCCCAGACTCCATATTCACGCTCAGGCGTAAGATTCTGTACCTTCTTCTCACTATCCCCCTTCATGATATTAAGGCTGACATTCTCAATGATATATTTTAATATATCGTCATCTGTCTCTGGCATGACATCAAGTGGGCCAACAGCTGCCACATAAGAATCTTCATTCGTAGTAGTAAACTTCAAAGTGGCAGTCACAGCTGTAATGTCTGAAACCTCAATTGTTATTATATTATCTGAGGGTTTGACACTGCCGGTTGTAAACTCCTTGGAGGAAAGTGAAGAATTTTGGTAAGCAGTGGATGGATCCACAGCAAATGCACAGGCTATGTACCTATTTTGAGCCATAAGATTGGAAGGCTGGAACAGATATTCACCGCTTACACATAGCCCCTTTACGATATCCTCAATAGAAAAACCATAATATTTATATGTATTCACCGTTCCTATCCATTTCGCCATTGCGAAATCATCCAGCGACATACCTGAATTTTCCACCTCCTGCGCATCGTAAACTGAAACAAAATAAGGAGAGTCGTTGGAAGGAGT
>JAQXKS010000070.1 GCA_029010575.1 Bacteroidales bacterium
GTCAATGGATTCCAAATATTTTTCCAACATAAAGAATGCTTCAAGCCAATCAGACGGGCACTTTGATTTTTTTACGCCACAGAGCAAAAGGGAATTATAAAAATGCTTCAGTTGTTTCTTAACAGCATTTTTGTTGCCGCCAAGATCTATCGGCGAAAGCCCGGCGTGGCGAAAAGTGATTTTTCCATTAAAAACCTGATCTACGAGAAACGTTTTGCCAACTCTACGTCGGCCGTAGATCGCAACCAATTGAGCTTGAGTGCTTTGATACAGAGCATTCAACTCTGCAATTTCTCTTGTTCTTCCAATTATTTGCCCCATAGTCCTTTTTATTTCTCCACAAATGTATAAAAAATGTCGATTCTGGAGAAATAAAATGCCACTTTTTCATTCGCCGTGCTGCACACCACCTCCGGATAATATCCATATATCAAGCGGTGTGGAATCATCCTGTGTTCCTCCATAAATGATGTATGGGGAACCATTTCCCTGAAGCTCAGAGGAAAGAGTTATTGTATCCGTATTCCAAAATTATCGCCTATTTTTTGGATTATATTCCAAAAATATCGCCACTTATTTGGAATTCACAGAAATTCACATAATGAACGACAGGAGATATAGATTCCCAGCAGAATGAATAAAATGGGGAAAAGCACCGATTTAGTGCTTTTCCCTTCTGAATTTCCTCAACGAGTATAGATTAATGAAGTTCTGAATCCTAAATAACCACAGCTCCGGCTACCGGAAGGATAGCTCCCGAAATGTATGAAGCCATGTCACTTGCAAGGAAAAGGAAAGCATTTGCGATATCCTCAGGTTCGGCCATCCTTCCCAGAGGGATGTTTTTGATGATAGGCTGAATCATCTCATCCGGAAGGGCAGCGACCATATCCGTGCGGGTCACACCCGGAGCGACGGCATTGACGCGAATTCGATAACAGCCGAGTTCACGGGAAAGGGACTTGGTCAGGCCGTTGACGGCAAATTTTGAAGTTGGATAGCCACAGCCTGTTCCCTGGCCGTTGAAGCTGACAATGGAGCTGGTATTGATGATCACACCGCCACCCTGCTCTTTCATAATCTCCGCAGCTGCACGGCTGCAAACATACAGAGCCTTGATATTGAGATCCAGAATCTTTTCGAAATCCTCATCCTTATAGTTAAACAGAGGGGTGTTCTGAGAGATGCCGGCATTATTGGCAAGTATGTCGAGAGAGCTATATTTTTCCTTTATTCCGGCGAAGGCTGCGCTGACCGCCTCCCTATCGCTGAGATTTGGCCATATTGCCTCTACCTCTGCTTCAGGACATTCGGCCTTGATCCTGGAAAGCGCCTTCTTGGCAGTTTCCTCGCGCGAACCGCACAGGATTGTGATTGCACCGGCTTCTATATATTTCTTGACAATGGCATAACCAATGCCTCTCGTGCCGCCTGTAACGACAGCGACTTTACCTTTGAGGAGTTGTTCCATAAAAAAAGAATTTTAATGTTTATGCAAACTTACGCAAATTATTGCGATTAATCAATTTTTAAGGTTGCATTATTTCCACAGGGAGGTATCTGCAGTTTCGGGAACGAAATAGCGACCGATACGGAAATCGATACCGGCCTTATGAGCTTGGCTCAGCTGGAAGCGACGCGGGATACGATAGAGTCTTCCATCCTTGAGAAGCCGTGCTCCTGTCTGATGAAAACGGAATGGGATATTCTTCTCCACACATTGCCTGCGTAAGTCCAGAACCCACTGATAATCACAGACTCTGGCTTCCACACCCGATTCACCTCCGGTACTAACTTCTTCTATAGTCTCGTCCAAATACTTCTCTAAATCCAGAGGACCTATGAGAGGAGATGCAATAATCGATTTATGCTTGATGGGAAGATCCTTGAAAATCGGAAGACGGAAATCTGCCATCTGCTGGTTTTCTACGGTACATCCGACCAGAACATTATCATATCCATCGCCCCAATCATCAGGCATGCACTGTTCGAAACGATGAATACGCTTGGTAAAGAAGTAGAAGTAAAGATCCTTACGCATGCGCATCATACGCCAGCACTCCTGTCTCCACTTATCAGCATCATCCAGAAGAAAATCCGAGGTAAAACAAGTAAAGACTACCTTGCCAGAAGGGATCTTGTAACTCTTATCCCGCTTGAGCCTTAAAGGAAGATCAAATGCGCCTGTTTTTCTGCAAAGGCTGCTGGCCACTTCGCTGCCGTACATCTCATCCTGACGGTAAACGTAGCAGTACTTGCAGCCGGGACTAATCTTAGTACACCCATGCCAAGGATTCCAATCAGCATATATGTCCCATTTTTCACCCATATCCGGCACAATAAAAAAAGACAAAAATAGTTTTATGAGAACCTTTTCGAAGAAGAAAGGATGTAGAACGGAATGGCCATCAGCTGACACGCAGCGGAAACTGTAGCCATGAGCGGAAGACTGACATCGTACAGGGCGCCCAGAGTCCAGCTGCCCAGAAACCACGCTACACCAAAGACAAGAGAAAAAACACCGAAGCCGGTAGCCCTGGCAGATTTAGGAGTCATATCTGTCACAGCTGCCTTCAGTATCGACTCCTGAGCCCCCATTCCTACTCCCCACATAACCACACCAATCACGAGACTTGCAACGGAGTGACCCAGAAAGACTGGAAAACAGAAAGGAGCAGCTACAAGTGCAGAAAAGACAAGTACCTTCATGCCCCACTTGTCATACAAGTATCCGAACAACAACGCGGCAGCAGCATCTACCAGCATAGCGGCACTGTAAAGGAGCGGAAGCACATCGGCCGGAATAAGATCAGAATAGGCCCTGTTCACATGCATGGTAACGAGCGAATAGTCGAGGAAGCCAAAAGCAAAAAGGCTTATTCCAATGATATACAGCACAAAACGTTTACCGGCTCGAAGAGGTTTATATTCCTTTACATCTGGCTCAAACTGCTCAGGATTTGGAAAATTCAACCTTGTGATGATAAGAAGAACGAGAGTGACAATAGCAGGAACAGCAAGTGCAAGGAAGCAAAAACTATAGCGTTCGAAGGTGCTGCCATCTGTCTTGAAGAGCATTATGACGTAAAGAAGAAGCGGTCCCAGTACCGCACCGAACTGATCAAGCAACTCCTGCAGACCAAAAGCTTTGCCGGCACCCTCTTGAGAAGCTGCGAAAGAGACAACGGTATCCTTGGCAGGTTTTTTTATCGCTTTGCCGAATTTCTGCACCACCAGCAGCACAGAAGCGGCAATCCAGCCGTTCTCCCCTACCAGAGCGAGTGCAGGAATTGTTATAAGTTCCAGAAAATAACCAGCTATAACAATTGGCCAGTACTTGCGCGTACGGTCGGCAAAACGGCCTGAAACGAAACGCAGTGAATATCCGATCAATTCACCAAGGCCTGACACCAGTCCGATAGTTGCTGCTGATGCACCCATAAGCGAAAAGAGAGCACCTCGAATACTCTCGGCGCTCTCTTTTGTCATATCTGAAAACATGCTGACGATACCGAACAGCAGAATGAACAACATCGCACGGGACATTATTTTCTTCTTTTTCATATCCAATGGCTCGTCAAGGTAATTATAGTCCTTGATATACCGAAGCGCGAAGATAAAAAAATATTCCACTATAGATACACTTACAGTTGAATTAGAATCATCATCTGGGCGGTGAATACCCTGAGGAACATAACAACAGGATACACAGTAGCATAACTCAGTGCCGGCATATCATTTCCCGATGTGGCATTGGCATAGCCCAAAGCAGGTGGATTTGTGGTACTTCCAGCCAGCAGTCCCATAAGAGTATAATAGTTAACCTTAAACTTTATACGGGCAAAAAGTCCAACCGCCAAAAGAGGAACTACAGTGATAATAAATCCATATCCAATCCATTTATATCCACCGCCTGCAATGGCATCCACAAAACCTTCTCCTGCGCCAATACCCACACCTGCAAGGAACATAGCAAGTCCCACCTCTCGCAACATCAGATTGGCGCTCATGGTGGTATAGGTTACCAAATGGAAGCGTGGACCGAAACGGCCAATAAAAATGGCTACAATGAGTGGTCCACCTGCCAGACCCAATTTTACCGGCTGCGGAATATTGACCAGAGGAATAGAGCCGAATATTACTCCAAGGGCAATACCGATAAAAATAGTGAGGAGTTGGGGTTCACGCAGTTTTTTCAAAGAATTACCCAATAAGCCGGCAACCTTTTCAATGGCATCTTCGTTACCCACGACCATAACACGGTCTCCCACTTGTAATTCCATACCCTGATAAGGAAGCAGGTCAACACCGGCTCGGTTAACACGTGTAATATTAATTCCGTACTTGGTGCGAAGGCGCAAGTCCGAGAATTTCTTGCCATTGATTTCAGGCTTTGTTATAATTATTCGTCGTGAGACAAGTTGGGTGTTCTTCTCTGTAATCGTTTCCCATTCTTCATTACTCATCTTCACACTCCGTCCCAAAAAAGCCACTATCGCCTCGCTATCATCAGGAGAGCATATTATACACAACTTTTCACCAGCCCATAAACGGCTTGTCCCATCGGCAACAGTAATAGTCCCATCGTTATGAAGAATGCGGGAGATAACGAACGAACGATTTATAAGTCCCCGTATCTGTGTGATAGTGTAGCCTTCAATAGTGCCATTTGAAAACTCTACAGATATCCTGACAACATTGTTCTTATCAGCTTGGATTGCTGCAAGAGCTTTGTTCTCTTCATCAAAATTCACCCGTGTCATATAGCGGATGAGTATGAGCGACAATATAATGCCTACTACACCCAACGGATATGCTACAGCATACCCAAGAGCAATCGTCGGATCATTGGCACCCACCGCATCAGTATATGCCTGCTGTGCCGCTCCAAGACCGGGAGTATTGGTAACTGCTCCTGACATAATACCGACCATAGTGGTCATTGGCGTGCCTGTAATCAAATGAATGATATATGTAATCAGCGCGCCAATTACAACTACCGCCGTTGCACAGCCGACCATTTTCATGCCACCCTGTTTGAATGAAGAGAAAAAGCCGGGTCCTACTTGCAGACCAATGGAAAAGACAAAAAGAATGAGTCCGAATTCTTTTATAAAATGAAGAGTCCCTGGATCAATACCCATTCCGAAATGCCCGGCAATGATACCGATAAACAGAATCCAGGTAACACCTATTGATATTCCTGCAATCTTAATTTTACTTAAAAGCACACCTATGGCTATCACCAACGACAGAACCAGAATGGTGTGGGCAATACCTTCTCCAATGAAAAGCGATAAAAACCAATCCATAATATATATATTAAACATCAATGATACTCTATCTCCCGAAAGCATCTCGAAAACAGAAAAAGGCAGGTCTTCTGACTCGTTTCGTCCGTGCGGTCTTCCCGCCAAGAGGCAGTGACCGTAGAGATTGCTCGGACTTCATAAGAAACTCACAGCTACGGGTATAGTCTCGGATTTACACCGAAGTTCCCTTTTCATTCCCAGTGACAGATGCCACCTGGAACACCTTAATCCGCCGCAAAGGTATAAAAAAGTAGCAATAATTGTACATAGAAAAACAAATCCGACAATGCATCCCTGAATACTCCCTAAAGGGCATACAAGGAATCATTGTCGGATGGAAAATATAGGAAATCTGTTTTCTACTTGGCGGTAAGGTAAGGATTCTCACCGGTAAGAGTTCTCATGAAGCTCACTATTGAGATTACCTCCTTGTCAGAGAGATTCTTGCCAAGCTGATATTTTGCCATTGCCTTGACAGCCTCTTCCATTGTAGGATAAGAACCGTCATGGAAGTAAGGTGCAGTAAGGGCGATATTCCTCAAGGTAGGAACCTTGAATCTGTGCAGGTCGTCTTCATTGAGAGTAAATCCCTTAAGTCCGTCGTCATCAGCATTGTACTCTATATCGGATGAACGATCTGCATAGTAGTCGCCATAGATGCTGACCTTTTCGAATGACTGTCCTCCGAGAATGATTCCGGTATGGCAAGTAGCACATCCGAGCCTCTTGAATGTCTCATATCCGCTGAGTTCTTCTTTAGATATTGCATTTTCATTTCCTCTCAGGTAGAGGTCAAAGCGCGCGCCCGGAGTGATGAGGGTCTTTTCGAATTCGGCTATTGCATCAGTAACGGTAGCCTCGGTAAGACCTGTTCCAGGATAGAGTGTCTCAAACTCTTTGACCAAAGCCTTATCCTTTCTGAGTCTGGCTACTATATCATCCCAGGTCTGGTCACCCATTTCAACAGGGTTTACAGGAGGACCGGCAGCCTGCTGCTGAAGATCTGCAGCACGTCCATTCCAGAACTGCTGTACATTGAAATATGAGTTGTAAACAGTGGGCGCATTAACACCTCCGAACTGTCCGTAGATACCTTCTGATGTCCGATGCTGCGGGTCGCTTACTCCACCGTCCTTGAGAATATGACACGAAGCACACGAGATGGTTCCATCAAGCGAGAGTCTGCCATCATTGTACATTCTCTCTCCTAAATTCGCTTTATCCTTGTCGTAAGGAATTTCCCAAAGCATAGGTCTGACAGGTTCATTGGCAAGTTCCTTACAAGCGTGCGATTCATAGAGAGCAGCCCTGGAGGTACGTACCCATTCTGCAAGGATACTTTTCTCTTTTTTGTTGAAACCGGTCCCCCAGTGAATCATCTTGTACTGGGCGATGGGCATGGTTCCGTAGCTTACGGCATGGTCAATCATAGACAATGTAACCTCATCTACATTGTTGATGTCTGCCGTCTTGGTCTCCAAGTCTGTGAAAAGGAATGCTCGTGTAGCATGAGCTTTGATGGTCGGGCCTATTACAGGCAGGGACGCATAGAAGGGCAGCTCCGGAGTCCGGGCGTGGCAAACATAACAGTCATTCTGTTTTAGAATTGCTACAACCTGTTCAGAAAGGGGGGCATCCGGAATGCTCTTTCTAAAGCCGAAGCGATAAATAGCAACTATGGCTGCAGCTCCAACCAGAATACCGAGAACCACTAAAAGAATACGTTTTTTCATAATAGCATAAATTGGTTAGTCTATTTTTCAACGCAAATATAATATATTTTAGTAACTTTGTCTACCATTTGAAAAAATAGGAATGATGAAGAATATTGAAGTTGTTGCCGCCATCATCAGTAGACGGGACCAGATATTTGCGACAAAACGCGGATATGGGGAATTCAAAGGATGGTGGGAGTTCCCGGGTGGGAAAATCGAACAGGGAGAGAGCCGCGAAGAGGCACTTCACCGTGAAATCAGAGAGGAACTTGATGCTCAAATCACTATTGACACTCTTTTCGAGACCATTGAGTGGGATTATCCCGACTTTCACCTTACCATGCACTGCTATCTATGTACCCTTGAGAATGAACATTACACACTCAAGGAACACGAAGATGCAAGGTGGATAGACGCCGACTCGCTCTTGAGCATAGAATGGCTGCCGGCAGACCTCGAGGTGGTCAGAAGACTCTCATTGCTGCATGCAATAAGAGCCAGACACAGCATCCGCAGATACATCGACAAGCCCCTTTCACAGGAAGTCATAGAGAAGCTAAATGAAAAGATAAGTGAGTGCAACGAAAAGGGCAATCTTCATATCCAACTGGTATTGAACGAAAAGCGGGGCTTCAACGGAATAATGGCATACGGTTCTTTTTCAGGAGTTTCCAACTATATAGTCATGGCAGGGGCCAAAAGCGATACGCTGAGCCAAAGGATTGGGTACTATGGCGAACAGATTATCCTATATGCGCAGCAGCTGGGTCTGGGGACCTGCTGGGCCGGCATATCATATCGCAAAATCAAAGGCGCATATACCCTCGCCTCAGAAGAGAAAATTGCCTGTATGATCTCTATCGGTTATCCTGACGAAGGAGGAAGAGTGCTCAAGCGCAAGACCCCAGAGATGGTAAGCAACATCTGTACTGACTCACCAGGGTGGTTCGCCCAAGGTGTAAAGGCAGCACTACAGGCTCCAACAGCTGTAAACCAGCAGAAATTCTTCTTCGAACTCGTGCCACAACCCTCAGGCTGCAAGCCCATAGTCAAGGCAAAAGCACTCCCCTCTATGGTTGGCTACACGAAAATAGATCTGGGCATAGCAATGTACCATTTCGAGATCGGAGCAGGTCTGTCAAACTTCGAATGGGCAAATATCCCTTTCAAAGTTTGATTCTATTATTCGATAAGTTTTATATTATCCACCCAAAGGGTATTGCCGGGGCCGCCATGAAAAGCCTCTCCGCTGCTTGAGGAGATCCATATAATCAGATGAGTAGGTTCAGTCCCTTCTTCTGCCCATCCGACCTCCTCGATTGGCACGAGTTTTCCTGCAGAGTTACGGCAATAGAAGGCATCCTTCCCTTTCTTGAGTCCCATCCCGAAACCTTTGATTTCGCTATCAGAAGAGAGGTCTCCGTAGCGTATAGGAGTCCTGTCTGCGTTCACCCAGTCTGAGGTACTCTCCTTGAAGAGTTTGAATCCTGTGCCGACTCTTTGGGCAGTTACACTGCCATCGGGATGTTCTACCCTGCGCTGAAGCAGGACCTTCACACAAGGATAATCAGGGATGCCCAACTTCTTTTGTGCGCTGAAACCCGTGGATCGAAGTATCTCGTTGCCACTAATCGCCTTGTAATCATACTGCAGAGCTTTGGGGTGTCCGGTATATGGTACTCCGCAATCTACTGTGGCATAAGTGTTCTGGGAATCCTTTACCGGCTCTTCGAACACTCCTGTCAGCAGAGTTCCCTGAACCATCACATCAAGGTTTATGAAGCCAAATACCTTAATTGATTCGATGGCATTTACCATCCTGACACAATATCCGCCATTCCTGGCTTCTGGAAACAGAGTATTGCTGACCTTCACGATACCCATAACCTGTGCTATAATATTGCAAGGAGCGAAAATATTGTCACCGCTTAATTTGTAGAGATTTTTGGTATTTCCTCCGATTACAGATGATTCCTTGATTTCCAGTATTGTCCAATCATCCAACCTGCCATTCTGAGCTATCGTGGAGGCATCTGTATTCTGTGAATAAGACAAATAAGTGAAAAATAAGGTACAAAAAATTGATATTAAAATCTTTTTCATATATTTTTGACTCGTAAAAACGGCAAATTTAGTAAAATGAGGAGATTTATAACCATCTTTATTTTCATTTTTTTACAGATTCCACTTTGGGGAATCAAGGCCGTATCGCACCCAATCAAGGTAACTCAACCCGATGGAAGTACCATTGAAATATTATGCCATGGTGATGAATTTTTCAGATATTTCACGACTCTGTCAGGCGCACCGATAACCAAATGTCCAGATGGCTACTACTATTACACTGAGTTCAAAAATAACACCCAGGCCATAACCAGCAAAAGGGTATCGGAATCCAGCATAGTCCCATTGGGAAACAGCTACAGTAAATACATTTGCCCCTCTGAATACATAAGAAGCATTAGAGAAGCTAACTTCAGAGAATCAGGCATGCACGAGCACACATGCACTCAGTCATCAGATAATTTCAACAAGCGGATTCTGGTAATACCTGTAGAGTTCGAAGATGTCAAATTCTTTTCACCCTCCACCATAACATCAAATTTCAAAGAGCTCACAGACAAGGTCAAGGCATACTACGAATACAATATTCCAGGAAGCATCTTTGATTTCACTATAGCACCCAAAGTGACTCTGCACCAAAAGCTGGCATACTACGCAGCAAACACAACAGACGAATCTGAGGGGACCATGTATGACTCCAATATCAGGACGATGATTGTCGACGTCCTCTCACAACTGAAAGGGGCAATCCCGTTCAACTCTTTTGATGCAGATGCAGATGGATATATTGACTACATCCATTTCATTCACGCAGGCGTAAATGAGGCAGAATCTGCAAATCCAGATACCTTTTGGCCACAGACACTAAACCTTGCAAAGAGCGATATATCCGTAGCAGGAAAGAGAATTTCTATTGTCAGCATAACATCCGAGTTGCGCGCAAGTGAAGGGGAAGAGTATGCAGGAATCGGAAACTTCTGCCACGAAATGGGCCATTTTCTGGGTCTGCCCGACTTATACGATGTCGACAATGACATCAATGGGAAATCAAGAGGGCTTTGGGGAACGACATCTTTGATGGACAGTGGAAACTACAACGACAACGGCATGACTCCACCATATCTGAACGCAATAGAACGTGAGGTACTTGGAACATTGGAGTACACATCTATCTCCAATATCGGAACTATTACTCTGCTCCCAATAAACCTTTCCAATAAGGGATATAGAATAGAAACATCGAATCCTGGCGAATACTTTCTCTTCGAATGCAGACAGAATACAGGTAATGACAGATTCATCGGAGGAAGCGGAATGCTGGTCTACCATATAGATAACTCTCTGAATGTGGTACATGGAATAAGGGCCTCTATAAGATGGAGGAACAATACCATCAATTCTTGCGCAGACCACGAATGTGCAGACATAGTTGAGTCTATGTTGAGAGCCGAATCAGAGAAGGATATATTTTTCCCTGGTACAGCACTGGTTACACAGATAACATCTGATTCCAACCCCGGTCTTATATCCTGGAACGGCATACCATTGGGACTCAAGGTCACCAATATTACTCTGACCGGCAATGAAATCAGCTTCAATATATCCCCTGACAGCAGTGAGCCGATAATTAACCCTTCTGGGCTCAAAATAGTCCCATTTCAGCGTGAAGCTGACCTGATTTGGAAATCGGACAGAAACGGTACCTTCCACTGGACAATACTATGGTACGAAATCGGCAGAGGTAAAGGCAGAGAGGCACATGAAATATTCAAAGAGACTTTCTATACTGAAAGAGCTACCTTGAGTGGTCTTAAGCCTGGAAGTAGCTATTCGGTAAGTCTCTATTACCAAGGCAACTACAACTGCAGTGATACCCTCTCCGGCACATTCACCACTGATATGGAAACATCGGAATTTCCCTACATATACAAACTTTCCGAAAAATACAGTTTTGGAGACACACTGAGAGTCTCAGTTGCAAATCTCTCTGAAGAGACAGAGAGCATTGCTTGGTTCATTGACGGAAGAAAAATGGATAAAAATTACATCCGTCTTGATAAGAAAGGCATTAGAGAATTGAAATTAGTGATAGTTTACAAATCGGATGGCAGCACAGAGACCATCACCAAAGAGATATGCGTAGAATAACACCAATAATCGTATATATGACTATTTTTCTGACACTGATTTCATGCAGGAGAACAGAGAATATCATAGTAGATTCGGTAGAAATGTCTGAATTTCTATTACTTAAAACTCCATGTTACATCGTAAAGGAGGAGTTGATGTACGAATATGACATCCACCGGGATCAGTTCTCTTTTAATTACGCAAGGAACTGTTTCAGATTCTTCACACTCAATCAGGAAAGTTTTCTCTGCTGTGTTCTCAGTCCAATACCCAAAAAAGAGGGAGAGATGACACAGGTCCGCATAATCTTCGGAGATAAGGAAAAAAGGAACGAAAGTACCACCCAGATGCAATGCTGCAAAATTGAAAACAACTATATATGGCTTTGGGACCACATGGGCAAGAAAGGTCTGGTGCTGGAGATTAAATAAGACAAACAGGGACACTCCAAAACGGGGTGTCCCTGAATGTTAAGTGCTATTCAGAATTATTTTGAGAATTCTACAGATTCTTTTCTAAATTCTTTCAATAACTTACTAAGCTCGAGTGCTGCTTTTCTTGCGCGAGTACCAGCAGCTTTGTTGCCTTTAACAAGCTGACTTTCAGCGTTTAACTGAAAGTTAGCAATCTCGGCATTGATTTTATCTACTAACTCTTTCATAAATTGGTAATTCAAAATGTTCAACAAACATAATAATTTATGTTCCAAAAACAAAAAAAATTTGTATTAAAAGTGTAAAAAAAACAAAAATTTTGAGTTTCATTGGAATTGTATTTTCTTTGCACGTCCAAAAAAAAATATATGCAAATATGGAACTACACTTCAGTCTAAAAGAGATTTTGAGTGCCTTTGTAGTACTCTTTGCGGTTATTGATATTTCAGGTTCCACACCTGTTATTCTCTCTCTTAAAGAGAAGGGGCAGAAAGTCGAATGTGGAAAGGCCGCCATCATTTCAACAATTATTTTCCTTGTATTTCTGTTTCTGGGAGATGCTATTCTCTCCCTCTTCGGAGTCAATATCCAATCTTTTGCAGTAGCAGGTTCTTTCGTCTTCCTGATAATGGCAGGAGAGATGATTCTGGATGTGGAAATTTTCAAGTACAACGGCCCTGGAGGCTCAGCAACTATTGTCCCTATAGTATTTCCCCTTATAGCCGGAACCGGCTCCCTTACTTCGATTCTTACAATGCGTGCTGAATATTATGTAGAGAATATCATTGTGGCACTGCTGCTCAACATGATAATAGTATATATAGTATTGAGAAATCTACATATTGTCGAAAAGCTCCTGGGACCCGGTGGAGTATACATCCTTAGAAAGTTCTTTGGGGTCATCCTGCTGGCAATTGCAGTGAAAATCTTCACCTCCAATATTTCGGAACTCTTCAATCTTACTGAATTAATAAACAGCCTCACCAAATAGACGGTGAGGCCGTTTTTTTATACAATGTACTGTTTTATATACCCTTGGTGTAACTTCTGCGTCGCACATAATGTTCGTGCTCGTAGTTGTCCCACAGACTTTGGACTTTTCTGTTGGTCTCCATCTGGGGGTTGGTGATCATCCTCTTCATGCCGTACTTAATAGCATTCTCGTGAATATGTTTGAATATTAGAACTGCTACCCCCTTACCCTGGTATTCCGGTAGTGTCCCAATCATATATGCCTCCAGAAGATCGTTCTTTTTCAGAGCTCTGAGCAGATGGATGAATCCGAAAGGAAAGAGTCTGCCTTTTGCCTTACGCATTGCATAGGAGAGTGAGGGAACACATATTGAAAATCCTATAATCTTGTCTTCCTTATTCATCACCAGACAGATAAAATCCTTGTTCACCATTGGAAGGTACTGTTTCACATAAGACTTTATCTGGGCTTCAGATAGTCTGGTAAACTCATAAAGCGAAGAGCCATTCCAAGCATCATTGAGAACATTGAAGATTTCGTTTCCTTTATCCTCCAGTTCCTTATTGTTCTTTGCCTTAAAAATCTTGAAGCCGTATCGCTTTTCCACCATCTCTGCATACTTTAGAGTATCGGGAGAGAGTTCCGGGACATCAAGTATCTGCTGAGTCCAGTCGATATCCTTCACGAAACCGAGCCGTTCCAGATGTACTACATAATAAGGATAGTTGTAGATGCAGGTTATGGACTGAATCTTATCGAAACCGTCCACCATAAGACCCTCCTTGTCCATATCTGAGAATCCCAGAGGACCTTTGATTCTGGTAGCTCCTTTGGCTTTTCCCCATTTGACAACAGTATCAATAAGAGCCTTGGAGACCTCATAGTCATCTATAAAGTCTATCCAGCCGAAACGTACTGTCACCTCATTCCAGTCCTTGTTGGCCTTGTGGTTAATAATGGCAGCCACTCTACCTACTATCTCCTTTCCCCTATATGCCAGAAAATAGTCTGCTTCGCAAAATTCAAAAGCAGGATTTTTAGTCTTTTTAAGAGTATTAAGTTCATCTGACAAGAGAGCCGGTACCCAGAGAGGATGGTTCTTGTACAATTTTTCAGGAAAAGTGATAAACTTTCTAAGCTCGCTGTTTTTTTCGACTTTTTTAATCTCTACATTCATCGGTTAAATAGGTTATTAGTACTTGTTCATTAAATCAATTTCATTCTGCTTATACGTTCAGCAGTGGTAACATCATAACCGTATGCAATGTAGACTATTCTTCCGAAAGTATCTGCAACGACATAGAGAGGATACTCTGTTGACTCCTTGAGTTTCATCTCTTTACATACAGCGCTTCTGATGCCGCTTACATCCACACCGGCCATCACTCCCTCAGGCAATGAGGGGAAACGACCTGCATAGGCATCGTAGTCAGCCTGATCCCGGAAAAGAATCAGAGCCGGAACAGAGGGCTTGTCATTTATTATATTGTGAATAGCATGGTTGCTGGGTTCATGGTTGGATTTTGCAAACAAAAGAACAAAATAGCCCCTTCCGGTAAATCCGAGAATGGAATTCTCAGTCACCTTGCCATCCTTGACAATATTCACTTTTGCCTCTGCATCCATGTTTCCGATTACCTGAAGGTCACTTGGATCCTCTCTCATAACAAGGTTAGCCACTGTGGTCTTGCCCTGTTCTATAGTAAAGGAATTCATTGTTGCCAAGACCTTTCCACTTGCCATTCTGGTACCGCTGACAAGAAGGTAATTGCCCTCATTCAAAGGAATGGGCTTGCCATTGAAAATCGACTTCCAACTGTTGAGCCCCTCCTGACCCTCCTTATCCACAAAGCCCACCAGACGGAGCGAGCCATCCTCCATTATTTGAGAGAGCGTGAAATGAGTCTCGTACTTGGGATTGTCCAGATAACCGACAGCCTTGTATTTCATATCGAGCTTTCCGGCAGGAGTAATCGATTCACTACCGCCAATCTCCTTTACATCAAGATTTACATCGACCCAATTCTTTCCGTCGAAATATTGTGGTAGACCGCCCACAGCATCAATTCTTGCAGGGATATTCATATATCGGCACAGTGCCACGAAGAAGACATCCCTGGATTTTCTGTCAGCCACACCAAGCTTGAAGACTCCGATGGGGGTAATCGGAATCCTTTGGGGATTGTACTCATCTGCAACCTTGATTCCTTTTGCCAGACCGATTGCAGTGTGAATCTCCTTTCCTTTCATTGAGACGAATTTGTTCTGTTGCTGCTGGAACTTGAAGAAGGTCCTGTAGGGCACGAGTCTTTCGTTCAGGATTCTTGGGTTGAGCACAAATTCCTTATTTTCACCGTCGTAATCCGTATTAAGAATACAGTCCAGAATAACTGCATCATTGATATCCCTAAGATCCTTCTCATTGACAAGTCCTAAGATTTCAATGGTTTTACCCAAATAGCTTCTATTCTGGGCAATGAACTTGAAAAGTGAAGCTGAATTAGCCCCTGACTTTTCGAAAAGAAGAAAATGCTTGATAGCATTATTAGTGCCTAAAAGAGTTCTGAGAACAAAAGGATTCATCCTTACCTTATTATAATATGCCTCTCTGATCTCATTTTCCTTTTCGAAACGAGCTGCATTCTCCTCAACCTGCTCCTTTGTAAGTGTAATGTCTGAAACACCGGGGGCAGGAGGTATGATATCGAGCTGTGTGAAATTGATATCTGCACCTCTATGGGAGAGGGTAATATCGACCTTGTTACCATCCTGACACACAGAGACCTTTTCGTAGCCGTATGCACCATCCTTGGATGCCCATACCATTACATCGCCAAGTCCGAATGTTGCACCGGACCTGCCCTCCTTATCCGAGTCTGCCGTGATAGCTGTATAGAATTCGGAATAGTTGTAAATCTTGAACTCTACCTTGGCCCCCTCTACCCTATTGCCATCCTTATCCTTGACAGTCACCTCTATCCTGCCCACGGGTGCATAGTTGGGTGTAACATTAAGTTCTGTGTAGACATTGTTTCTGCCTATAACCTCTTCATCACCGACATATTTTCCAAATACCTTTGAGTGCATCAGAAGTGACCTGAGAGCTGTCGAGCTGAACCATGCCACATTGAGCTCAGGCTCCGGTTCACATGCACCCAGATAGTACCATTTGCCATCTACCCAAGCCTCTACCCAAGCATGGTTATTGTCCGTATGGGCCCATCTGGGAGTGTAGACCTGTCTGGCAGGTATACCGACCGACCTCAAAGCAGTTACTGTAAAGACAGACTCTTCTCCGCACCTGCCCTTGGCATTCTTCATAGTCTCAAGGGGAGATGAGGTTCTGTTGTCAGTGGGAACATACGTCACCTTTTCGTGACACCAATGGTTCACCTCCAGAACGGCATCATACATGGAGAGTCCCTTTACCCTGTCCCGCAGTTCACCGTAGAAGACCTGCCTTGCAGAGTCAAGACCCTCATTATTCACGCGCAATGGAAGGACAAAATGTCTGAATACATGTTCGGGAATCTTCTTTCCCCAATCAAACTCCTTTTTCGCATTGTACGCACATCTGATGCCATCAAGATAGAGGGAAGGATCGTAATCTACCATGTCCCCTATCGGCATATAAGCATACAAGAATGTCATGGCCTCTTTTTCCCAAGGAGTCTCACATAACGAAATGATGGAGTCCACATTTACTTTATGGTTGATGAAATCAAGTTTGACATCCAGATCATGACGCACCTCTGCTCTATAATTGTTATCAGTGATAAAGTGTTCTGTACAAGAGGCGATCAACACCGGAAACAGAATAAGTAGAATTATTTTTCTCATTTCAAATTCAAATTATTTTTCAAAAATAATCAATACGGATATATTTGCAAAAGAATTTTTTTATTTATAAAGATGAATAAGATTATTGAAATTTGTGCAGCCACTCTCCAGAGTGCTGTAGTGGCACAGAGATCAGGAGCTGATAGAATCGAGCTGTGCAGCGAATTGGGATGCGGTGGTGTAACTCCCTCTGCAGGAGTAGTATCGGTCGTCAGAAGAGCCCTTTCAATACCAATCAATCTGCTTATCAGACCGCGTTCAGGAGACTTTGTCTACTCCTCATACGAGGCGGAATCTGTCCTCGAAGACATTTCATTCTGTGCAAAGGCGGGAATCAATGGTGTGGTCATCGGCGCACTCACTCATGATTCAAAGGTTGATGAAGATATCTGCCGCGAATGGCTCAAAGAGGCTCACAAAAAGGGCCTAAGCGCCACTTTCCACAGGGCAATAGACTGTGCTTGGGACATAATGGAAGCTCTCGAAAAGGTCAATACAATGGGATACGACAGAGTTCTCACCTCCGGAGGTCACCCTACAGCCTATGAAGGAATCGAAGTTATCAGGGATATGGTCAGAGTCAGCGGAGAGAAAGGTGCTGTCATCATGGCCGGATCAGGCGTCAATCCCGAGAATATCAGAGAAATCGCCACGGTAACTGGAGTGAGTGAAATTCACCTGTCAGCCTCAAGTTGCTACCCATCACAGGTTACAGTTACAGGTGGTATAGGTAC
>JAQXKS010000071.1 GCA_029010575.1 Bacteroidales bacterium
ATACTCGGAGATACATCAAGTGATAAAATTACTAAATATACTGGGTTCAATGTGACTGATGGTGAGTAAAGTGAAAACAGTGAACGAGCATAGGCCTCAGAACGCACTCTGGGGCACATGGCTGTGCACTGAGGCCCTTGGGAGGGCTCCAGTGAACAAGCACCCCCTTCAGAATGGCCTCTGAGCCGGGTGGCTGTGCACTGAAAATCATTTTACTCTCTCAGGAGTGTCATCGCTTAGTCTTTTCCCATGAGTTTAATGCGGAAGTTGTGCTGAAAAACTAATCTGATTGCATTTATTAAAAAAATCGTTCAGCGGCATGCCGAACGTCAATGTGCGGCGAGAATGTTCACCGGAAGGTTGGGCGTCAAGGTGAATGGCCATACCAAGAAGGACTGCCATACCAAGAAGGAAGGACGCTAACGGGCTGTGGGAACGTTCAATGGAAGGTAGGGCGGCAACGAGCAGTGGAATCGTTTATCGGGAAGTTGGACGACAACATGCAATGGAAATGTTCGACGGATGGTTGGACGTCAACTAGCAGAGAAAACGTTAATCTGGAGAGTTGTGCGGTAAAATTCATTGTGTAGAATGACGCCAAAGTGGTGACTGATGGTGAGTAAAGTGAAAACAGTGAACGAGCATAGGCCTCAGAACGCACTCTGGGGCACATGGCTGTGCACTGAGGCCCTTGGGAGGGCTCCAGTGAACAAGCACCCCCTTCAGAGTGGCCTTTGAGCAGGGTAGCTGTGCACTGAAAATCATTTTACTCTCAGACTAATGTTCCATCGTGCTCACTCTAATCAAACAGATCACGATCAAACCTGCTATAATCCTTTGAAAGTGTCCGGCCCAGCGGTTCTTATTGTATAGCGTGAATCTCTTCCGTACTTTTGAGCAAAATCGAGAAATATATCAGGATTAAGGGCGTGTTGAAAGTATCGAAATAGCAGGTGATCGAGATAGAGTGTTATTGCAACGAGCGTTTAATGTATAATGTTCACTTTCGCTATCGTATTCGCTATAGTGTTGGCTATCATGCGCTGAGAGCTAACAACAAAGTTACCAAATAAAACAGGGAAATAACTTTGCGAAAAAACAGCAATCTGGATGTTGCAAATAACAAATAATATGTGAGATGTTGACTTGTCTGCTCAAATGTTTTTGTAAAATCGTTGATATTTGATGATTCAGTCAGGTATTTGACCATTGACAAGGCGAAATACGCATGCATGCGTGTATGAATTCCCATCGCTTCCCAGATAGATGCCTTCACCACATTGGCGAAATACGCATGCATGCGTGTATGAATTCTTATCCTTGTGTTGAATTTGTAATGATAGTCAATGAAAGTCGTTTTAGAGGAAGTGAAATAATTCTAAAATCATCTTTTTTTTCTATTTTTGTCGAATGGAAGAAAAGGAACAATTCATAGTATCTGCCAGAAAGTATCGTCCAGATACTTTTGATTCCCTTGTGGGACAGGAGAATATAGCTACTACGCTGAGAAATTCTATTCTCAGGGGACAGTTGGCGCATGCATATCTTTTCTGTGGTCCACGTGGTGTGGGAAAGACCACGACTGCCAGAATTTTTGCAAAGTCTATCAATTGTCTCAATCCTTCCGAGGATATGCAGCCTTGCGGTGTGTGCGAATCATGTGTCTCGTTTGCTCAGGGAAGGTCGTATTGTATACACGAACTTGATGCCGCTTCCAATAATTCGGTAGATGATATCAGAAATCTTACAGAGATAGTGAGGATTCCGCCACAGGTGGGAAAGTACAGTGTCTTCATCATAGATGAGGTGCACATGCTCTCTTCTGCTGCTTTCAATGCCTTTCTTAAGACACTCGAGGAGCCTCCTGCACATGCAATCTTTATTCTGGCAACTACCGAGAAACACAAAATTCTCCCTACTATTCTTTCAAGGTGCCAGACATACGATTTCAACAGGATTTCAGTTCCCGATATCGTTTCCAACCTTAGAGATATAGCCAATAAGGAGGGAGTTACAATCGGAGATGATTCGTTACATGTGATTGCCATTAAGGGTGATGGCTCGATGAGGGATTCCTTGACGCTTTTTGACCAGACGGTCGCTTTCTGTGGTAAGGATGTAAGGTACGAGGAGGTCACGCGAAATCTCAATATCCTCGATTATGACTATTATTTCAGAATAGTGGATAACTCTCTTAAGGGAGATTATATCTCATCTTTGCTGGTGCTTGATGAGGTTCTTTCCAAGGGATTTAACGAGAACTACTTTATTTCAGGTCTTAGTTCACATTTGAGGGATTTGATTGTTTGCATGAACAAGGCCGCCGGAGCATTGCTGGACATTGCGCCGTCGTTGGTAGAACGGTATGTAGAGCAGGCTTCGCGTGCATCGCTTTCGTTTATTTATAATTCATTGAAAATCACTACAGCTTGTGAAAGCGGTTTCAAGCAGAGCAGCAATAGAAGGCTGCATATCGAGTTTGCGCTTATGAGGTTATGCGAGCATGCTGCTTTTACTGATACTTATGCTGTTATAGATAAGGATTCGACTTCCAGTGTCGCAGGTGATGGTAATCGGTCGGGTATTCGACAAGGTGAGAATCAGGGGGGCTTCTTCACTGGTGGAGCAGTCCGTAAAGAAAGTAATAGTGCTGTGCCAATTGCGGGGCAGCCGACCGGTCAGATGACTGGTCAGGTGGCTGGTAATATGTCTGGGAATGTGTCTGGTCAGATTACTGGTAATGAGGTCGGTAATATGGATGGTCAGATGACTGGTCAGATGGCTGGAAATGCAGCTGGAAATATGGCTGCTCAGGTGACTGGTAATGTAGCTGGTCAGATGGCTGGGCAAGTGGCTGGAAATATGGCTGGAAATGAGACTGGTCAGGTTACTGGTAATGTGGTCGGTCAGATGGCTGGACAAGTTGCTGATAATGTAGCTGGAAATGTAGCTGGTCATATGGCTGGACAAGGTGTGGAAGATGCAGTTGGGCAGGTGGAGAGCAAGCTGCAGGTGCGGGAAGGTGGTACACAAGTTGCAGAAGATGATTTGGCTGGGCATGGACGGAAGGGAGATTCCGGGTCGAATAAGGGATTCTCGCTCAAGGCTATGAGAGACCGTGCGATTAAATCGCAGCAAAGTGTAGAGCCGACAGTAAATATAGTTGATAAGGAGCTTGTTGTTCAGGAGATGGAGCAGGCTTGGGAATGGCTTGCTGCTCAAGAGAAGGCTGCCGGCAGAGTCTCTTTGGCAGCCTATATGACACATAAAAAGCCTATGTTTGATACTGCTTCAGGAAAGATTGTATTTGAAGTGGGCAATAGGACTCAGAAAGAGTGGATTGAGAACAAGGCTCGTGTCCGGATGGAGACCGAACTGAGACTAAAGCTCTCAAATTCGACTTTGACACTGGAAATAGAGGTTCACCAGGCTGATGAGGAAGAGAAGAAAGAAATGATGTATATGCCTGAAGACAAAGCGAAATTTTTGCTTTCCAACAATGAGGAACTCAGGGAACTCAAGAAGGACTTTGGATTGGAAGTCAAATAAGATATAACTCAAGAAGATGAGATTGCATTGTAACGATTTGGTTAAGAAATACGGAGCCAGGACAGTAGTTAAAGGTGTCTCCGTTGAAGTGGAACAAGGGGAGATTGTCGGTCTTTTAGGTCCTAACGGTGCAGGTAAGACCACAAGTTTCTATATGATTACCGGACTGGTAAAACCAAACGGAGGACACATATACCTTGATGACGAGGAAATTACGAATCTTCCCATGTATAAAAGAGCACAAAAGGGACTCGGCTATCTGGCTCAGGAGGCTTCGGTTTTCAGAAAGATGTCTGTCGAAGACAATATATTGTCGGTTATGGAGTTCTCTAAATTTTCGAAGCATGAGAGAAAGGAACGTCTTGAAACGCTTTTGGACGAGTTCGGCCTTCACAAAGTCAGAAAGAGTTATGGCATTCAGCTCTCGGGAGGTGAACGTCGCCGTTGTGAAATAGCAAGGGCGCTTGCGATTGACCCGAAATTCATCCTTCTGGATGAGCCATTCGCGGGAGTTGACCCTATTGCGGTGGAGGATATTCAGCATATTATAGCAAAGCTCAAGACTAAGAATATCGGAATCATCATTACAGACCACAACGTCCATGAGACCCTTGCTATCACTGACCGTGCATATCTTCTCTATGAAGGAAAAATACTTGAAAGCGGAACGGCAGAGCAGCTTGCTAATAATCCCGAGGTGAGAAGAAAATATCTTGGACAGAATTTCGAACTCAGGAAGGCAGTCTTGCACTCCAGAGAGTAGTTTTTTCTCGGAAGTCTACCTAATTATTACTAGACTCAAATATTTTTTCATATATAATTGTGATTTTTTAGGATGCGAAATCTTCTACTTTTGCATCGTCTCAATGACTAAGAGAAATTTTTTTGTGTTATATGAAGTTTGTTAAATTTTTGTTTGTACTAATGGTGCTGTTTAATGCAGCACCATTTTATGCTCAGTCAACTGATGCTAATATAGTTGGGCATGTCCTGGATAAGAAAACAGGAGAACATATTCCTTTTGCAATTGTAACTCTCAAGGGTACAATGATTTATACCACAACGGATGAGACCGGACATTTCCATCTGGCCAATCTTCCCGAGGGAGAGTTTTATCTGGAAGCTTCCATGATGGGGTATAAAACATCTTCGCAAGGGGTGTTTCTCAAGAAGGGTGAGACAGTTGAAGTGAAGTTTGAGATAGAGCAGGATGTCTCCTCACTCGATGAGATAGTGGTGACAGCTAACAGGAGCCAGACATTGAGAAGACTTGCACCGGCACTGGTAAATCTCTTATCTGCCGAAAAATTCGAAATTACTACTTCTTCATCTGTTGCTGAAGGACTCTCTTTTCAGCCTGGGGTGAGAGTCGAGAATAATTGTCAGAACTGCGGTTTCCAACAGGTTCGTATCAATGGGTTAGATGGCCCTTATACTCAGATACTTATTGACTCGCATCCTATTTTTAATGCCCTTTCTGGCGTATATGGAATAGAACAGCTGCCTGTAAATATGGTGGATAGAGTAGAGGTAATCAGAGGAGGTGGTTCGGCTCTCTTTGGCAGTAATGCCATTGCCGGCACTATAAATATAATCACCAAGGATCCTTCTTACAATACTGCATCACTCTCTCATACATTGACGTCAACTCAAAACGGAGCCCTTGACAATATAACAAGTCTCAACGCCTCTTTGGTGAGCGATGATCAGAAGATGGGGCTTGCAATCTTCGGACAGAACCGCGAAAGAGATGGGTTCGATGCCAATAATGATGGCTTTACAGAAACTCCTCGTATTAATAGCCAGACATTGGGAGGACGCCTTTTCCTGCGCACTGGAGTCTATTCAAGGCTCATAGCTGAATATCACCATCTCAATGAGTTCAGAAGGGGAGGTGACAGTCTCGACAGACCGCCACATGAAGTGCTTATCGCAGAGCAGGTTGATCATAGCATCAACTCAGGAAATATAAAATATGATTTCTTCTCTCCTGACGAAAGACATAAATTCTCCATATTTACATCGATGCAGCACATTGCGCGCAAAAGCTACTATGGGGCCGGTAAAGATCCTAATGCATACGGAAATACCAAAGATTTTACAATTGTGGCCGGAGGCCAATACCACTACAATTTCAGAAAATGTCTCTTTATGCCCTCTGAACTCACAGCAGGTCTTGAGTTCAACTATGATGACTTGCTCGATACGATGGCAGGATATAACAGAAAACTCCGACAGAGCGTATATATCTACAGTGCTTTTGTTCAGAATGAATGGAAAAACGAGATACTCAGCCTTCTTATTGGAGTCAGGGCAGATAAGCACAGTATGCTGAAGAACCCGATTTTTTCTCCAAGGGTAAACTTGAGGTATACTCCTGTAGAGATGCTTAACCTCAGGGCTAGTTATTCGCTCGGTTTCAGAGCCCCTCAGGCTTTTGACGAAGATCTTCATATCGACAATGTGGGCGGAACTGTCTCAATGATCGTGCTCGATGAGAATCTTAAGGAAGAACGCTCTCAGAATGTTAGTCTGTCTGCTGATATTTTACTCGGAAAGGGTGACTGGCGCGGAAACATCTTGATCGAGGGCTTTTACACCAGACTCTCCAATGTCTTTGCACTCAAGGAACTCGGTCTTAATTCTCAGGGTATTCTGGTCAAGGAGAGATACAATGAATCCGGAGCACAGGTATTCGGAGCGACTTTGGAAGGCAAGGTAGAATATAAGAAATTGTGGCAGCTTCAGGCCGGATTCACCTGGCAACGTTCTCTCTATGATGAGGCTGTCGCATGGTGTGAACAGGTAGGGAAGGAACGCAGGAGGTTCAGAAGTCCGGATACTTACGGTTACCTCACCTCTTCATTGACTCCATTCAAGGGATTTCAGGTATCGATCACCGGTACATACACCGGAAGCATGCTAGTTGAACACCGTAAGGGATATATTGATGAAAACAGAACAGAGGTAACACCGTACTTTTTCGATATGGGTGCCAAGATCTCTTACGATATACCTATTTATAAAAGGGTAAACTTGCAAATCTTTGCAGGTGCGAAGAATATTTTCAATTCATATCAGAAAGATTTCGATATCGGAGCAAACAGAGATTCTAAATATATTTACGGACCTACTCTTCCAAGATCATATTTTGCAGGAATCAAGCTCAGCTACTAGCTTTTTTTACTACTTTTGTAGTATGATAAAGACTTTTTACTATAATGATTTACGTACTTGCTGCTACATCATCAGTGATGATAGCAGCGAGTGTGCTATTGTTGACCCCGGTTGTTACAAGGAGTCAGAGAAAACCAGACTTGTTAATTATATTGAATCTAACTCTCTTAGACCCAAGATGATTCTTCAGACACACGGCCATTTTGACCATGTGATGGGAAATCGATTCGTTGCTGACAGATGGTCTCTTCCTACTTACCTTAACAGTGGGGATTTGGCCCAGATCCGTCGTTCTGGATCATATGGAGGTTACTTTGGTTATGAGTTTGATGAACCTTCCGACAGGATTATCGACATCAAGGATGGAGATATAATACGTTTCGGAAATACGGAACTAAAGGTGCTCGCCTCACCCGGACATACTGTCGGTGGTGTGCTCTTCTACAATGAAAAGGAAAAATATGTGCTTACCGGAGATACCATATTCAAGGGCAGTATCGGAAGGACAGATCTTCCTGGGGGTGACTACGAGACTCTTATGGAGAGCCTCAGATCCAAGGTGCTAACACTGCCTGATGATACGGTAATCTATCCCGGTCATGGTCTTCCTACAGATGTGGCATTCGAGAAGAGTACCAATCCCTTTTTGGACATTAGATAATATTTTCCGTTATGGATTGGATTGACATTCAGAATGCTTCAGAGAACAATCTGAAGAATGTCTCTCTTCGTATTCCCAGAGACTCGCTGGTGGTGATTACCGGCCTTAGCGGGAGCGGAAAATCCTCACTTGCATTCGATACTATCTTCGCTGAGGCGAGAAGACGGTACATGGATACCCTCTCCTCATATGCACGTTACTACATAGGTACAATGGAGAGGCCAGCTGTGGAGAGCATAGATGGGCTCAGTCCCACTATCTCCATTGAACAAAAGAGTGTAAACCGCAATCCTCGCTCTACTGTAGGAACTATTACTGAAATTTCTGATTTCCTGAGACTTCTCTATTCCAAAGCTGCTGTTGCTTATTCACCATCGACAGGCAAGCCGATGGTGCGATATAGTGATGAAGAGATAGTTGACCTTATCATGGACAATTACAAAGGAAGGAAATCCATAATATTGGCTCCTTTGGTAAGGGGTAGAAAGGGTAATTACAAGGATCTATTCGAATCTCTTGTCAAAAAGGGGTTCAACACGGTTTTTGCCGATGGCCAATTCAGACAGATAGTAGATTTGGTGGAGGATGGACTAGACAGGTATAAGGTCCATTTCATTGACCTTGTCATAGATAAGATTATACCAAAGGATTCTGATTTCAAGCGTGTCAGTGACTCGATAGTGACGGCATTGCAGTACGGCAAAGGCTCTCTGGCCATATATGACCTTGAGAAACAGACGACAAAATATCTGAGCAAGCATTATGTGTGCGAAGAGACGGGCGACTCGCTCCCTGAACCTGCGCCACATACTTTTTCATTCAACTCCCCGCAAGGTGCCTGTCCCAGATGCAATGGTCTTGGAGTAGTCACTGATGTGGATATCGATATGATAATTCCTGACAAAAGTATATCAATTGCTGACGGAGCTATTTTGCCATTGGGACCAAAACGTCCCAATAAGTTTTTCGAGATGCTGGAGGCCACTGCAAAGAAGTACGGATTTTCTCTCTATGAACCGATAGGCACACTCTCGCCTGAGGCATTGGGAATCGTGATGTCCGGCTCTGCGGATCTGGTCAGGGTGAACTACAGCAATGGTGTTTCGGAGATGGTGGCTTTCCCCGGGGTATGCTCCAAAATCGAGAAGGGAGAACAGGATGAGGACGAGGGAACATTTAATGGCAGGTATTCAAGTGAGAAGGTATGTCCCCTTTGCAACGGCTCCCGCCTTCGCAGGGAATCTCTCTACTTCAAGATAGACGGGAAGGATATCGCGCAGGTGTGTGACATGGATATCAATGAACTTTACGACTGGATCGTCTCTCTTCCCTCCAGGCTTGAAACGAGGGAGAACATCATAGCGCAGGATATATTGAAGGAGCTCAGGGAGAGAATATCTTTCCTCATGGATGTCGGGCTATCATACCTGAGCCTCAACAGGGCAACACGCACATTGAGCGGTGGTGAGAGCCAGCGAATAAGACTTGCAACACAGATAGGCTCAAAGCTGGTGAATGTACTCTACATTCTGGATGAGCCAAGCATCGGTCTACATCAGTCTGACAATATCAAACTTATCAATTCGCTCAAGAAGTTGCGTGATGAGGGCAATACCGTAATGGTCGTGGAACACGATGAAGAGATGATGCGTAATGCCGACTGGCTGGTGGATATCGGACCTGGAGCAGGAGAAAAGGGGGGAAGAATTCTTTTCAATGCCCCTCCTGATACTCCGGTGCCAGCAGATTATGAGGGATATACATTTAAATACCTAAATGGATTGAAGAAAATAGGGGTTCCTACCATTAGACGTCCCGGCAACGGTCGCTTCATTCGTTTGGAAGGGGCGTGTGGAAATAATCTGAGAAATATATCAATCAATATTCCTTTGGGATGCATGGTCGGAATAAGTGGAGTAAGCGGAAGCGGCAAATCTTCGTTGATAGACGACACTCTCGTACCGATAATCAGCAATCATCTGTACAGATCTCTCTATCCGATACTTCCTTACGGCTCTATCAGTGGTATTGAAAATATTGACAAACTTATCGAGGTGGACCAGTCACCTATCGGCAGGAGTCCAAGATCAAATCCTGCCACTTATACTGGCGTCCTTACTCATATAAGAAAGCTTTTCGTCGAGACGCCTGATGCAAAGATCCGCGGATTTAAACCAAACCATTTCTCTTTCAATGTCAAAGGAGGAAGGTGTGAATGCTGCAAGGGGGCAGGAGTCGAAATCATTGAGATGAACTTCCTCCCTTCGGTTCAGGTCAAATGCAAGGAGTGTAACGGACGAAGGTTCAAGCCTGCGATTCTGGATGTCAAATACAAGGGAGCCTCTATCAGTGATGTTCTCGAGATGACTGTCTCACAGGCGCATGAGTTTTTCAGTAATATTCCTGTCATTGAGCCCAAACTCAGGGCACTGGTGGATGTAGGTCTCGGTTATATAAGATTGGGCCAATCCTCTCTTTCATTGAGCGGTGGTGAAAACCAACGTGTTAAATTGGCATCCGAACTCTCGAAAAGTGCAACGGGTAATTCTCTCTTCATTCTGGATGAACCCACAACCGGGCTTCACTACGAGGATGTGAATGTTTTATTGGGAGTGTTACAAAGGCTGGTAAATCAAGGAAATACAGTCATTGTTATAGAACATAACCTCGATGTTCTGAAATGTTGTGATTACATTTTTGATATGGGCCCCGGCGGAGGACGCGCAGGTGGAATGATTGTTGCACAAGGTACGCCTGAAGAGGTGGCGTTAAATCCCGATTCCGTGACGGGTAAGTACCTGCTGCCTATGTTGTATAATTAATAATCAATAATAGTTATGGAGAAGATAAATCTCTACATAGAGAACAATAAACAGTTTTTTCAGTGTGATCCCGGAATCTCTCTGTCCGAACTTTCGAATATGGTCTCACCCGGATGCAAATATCCTGTCTTGGCAGCTCTTGAAGATAATATGCTCAAGGAGCTTTCAGAAAAGGTATATACTTCACACACAATAGAATTTGTAGATTATACTCACCCCGATGGAAGGAGGACTTACGTTCGTTCACTCTGCTTCCTTCTTCAGAGGGCTGTCTCTTTGCTTTATCCTGACATTACTCTCTTTATAGATTATGCACTTCCCAATGGCATGTATGGAGAGCTCAGAAGGAGGGAGACCAACGGTTCCTATACTACAGTTCCGGCAGGTGCCGATACCATTGCTGCACTTCTTAACAAGATGAAAGAGATGGTAAAAGAGGATCTTCCATTTGTCAAGCATAAGATGGAGAACAATAAGGCTGCTGAGCTCTTTAGGGCCAATGGACAGTTCGAAAAGAGCGATATCGTCAGTTCGATGGACAAGTTCTTTGTTTCTGTTTACTCTTTGGGAGACTCGAAGGATACTTTCTACGGACCTCTTCTTCCTTCTACAGGATCTCTGAAGCTTTTTGACATTATTCCATATCAGAGAGGCTTCTGTCTACAGTCTCCATCTGCGAACGATCCTGAGAAGATTTCGGAATATAGATATCAGGACAAATTGAGTGAAGCTCTGCGTGAGAGTGTCCAATGGAACTCTATTCTCGGAGCAAATGGAATTGCTTCAGTGAACAGTGTTGTCAACAATGGAAATGCAAGTATGCTGATAGCCCTCTCAGAATCTCTTCACGAGAGAAAATATGCAGCTATTGCGGATATGATTTATCAGAGAAAGAGTGTGAAGCTCGTCCTTATAGCCGGTCCTTCAAGTAGCGGCAAGACTACCACTTCTATGCGTATCGCCCTTCAATGTAAGGTTTTAGGTCTTAATCCTAAGGTAATAGCGATGGATGACTATTTCGTTGACAGGGAACATACTCCTTTGGACGAGAACGGCGAGTATGATTTTGAGAGCATCCATGCTCTGGACCTGCCATTCTTGAGTGAGCAGCTCAATATGTTGTTTGATGGAGTCGAGGTGGAACTTCCAAAATTCGATTTCAAACTCGGCAAAAGGGTTCCGTCAGGTGTAAAGATGAAGATGGGATCGGACGATATACTGATTATGGAGGGAATTCATGCGCTCAATCCAGAACTTACCAAGCACATCGATTCAAGCAAGGTTTTTAGGGTCTTTGCTTCTGCTCTGACATCGCTCTCAATTGATGAGAATAATTATATCTCCACGGCGGACAACAGAATGCTCAGACGCATGGTCAGGGATAACTCCAACAGAGGTGTATCTCCTGAGTCAACTATTCTCAGATGGGCAAGTGTAAGACGAGGTGAAGAGAGAAACATATTCCCTTTCCAGGAGAATGCTGATGTTATCTTTAACTCTTCGCTCCTTTTTGAACTTCCGCTTCTAAAGTATTATGCAGAGCCTCTGCTCAACAAGATACCCCCTCTCTCACCTGCATATTCAGAGAGTGTTAGGATGTTGAAGTTCCTCTCATATATTACCCCTTTGACGCCTGATGATATCAGAGTTATTCCTCCGACCTCAATAATGAGGGAATTTATCGGTGGAAGTACATTCAAGTATTGATTATTGTCATTTCTTTGACAGCCAGTGTTCGGGGTTCTGCTTCTGGGTCCCTTTCCAGAGCTGGAAGTGGAGCTCCCCGTTCCCTGATTCCTCATCGGTGTCCACGACTCCTATAACATCTCCCGTAGAGATTTTGTCACCGCTTTTGACATATACCATCTTAAGCTTGCAATAGAATGTGAAGTAGTCTCCGTGCTGGACCAGCACGCATTGGTTGTAGCCTGGCATAACGAGAATCTGCTTGACTATACCGTTGAATACGGATTTTACTTTGCTATCTTTGTCACAGGATATGTTGATTCCGTTGTTGAACGGCATCTTTATATTCTTGAATACGGGATGGTAGTTCTGCCCGAAGGGCTCTGTAACCACCCCCTTCACAGGACGTGGTAGCTTCCCTTTGTTCTCTCCGAACTCTTTGGATAGTTTTAAATCTGCAGGCTTGTTCTCGCTCTTTGTCTTCTTGGTGGCAGCTGCGAGAATCTGCTCGATTTGCCTATTTAGACGCTCAACCTCTTTCTTCTTCTTGTTGAGCTCCTGTTTCATCTGTTTCTCTTTCTTATTGAGTCTGGCGATAGTACTGTTTACTGACCTTTCCTCTTTGGTCAATAGTGTGTATTCCAATTCCCTCTCTTTTCTGGCATCCAGAGAGGCAAGCCTGAGGCTCTTGAGCTTCTCGGTTTCTATCTGGATCTCATATTTAGTATCTCTGATTCTTGCAGCTTGTTCTCGGGCTGTTTCCGAAATGCTCTTGAGGTAAGACCATCTGCGTAGCCCCTGTGAAATATCCTTGCTGGAGAGCAGGTAGAGAAACCATATTTTGGTGTCTCGGACTTTATATGAGTTGTAGATAAGCTTCTCGTAATAGCTGGTCAAAGTGTCAAGTCTCCTATTTAGCTGTTCTATCTCACTGTTTTTCTGCTTGATGGACAGATCGTAGGATTTGATTTGGTTATCTATGCTACGGATGAGCTCTTTGCGGGCCTCTATTTTCTTGCGGGTGAGTTGCAATGTCTGTAGATTCTCTTGTTTTTTGTCATTGTTGGCCTTGATCTGGGAGTCTATGAGCTTAATCTGTTCTTCTATCTCTCTCTTTTTTGCGCGCTCACTCTCCACATCCTGACCGAACATGGTGAATGTAAACAGAAATATGGACGTAATTGTCAGGAGCAGTCGGTGGTATCTTATCATTGTTTTTTCTCTTCCATTCTTTTTTTCATCTTCACAGCTATACCCAGAGAAGGGTCTATCTTGTCGGCATCTTTCCAGTAGAGCATTGCCAGATCGTGTTCTCCTACTGCGTAGAGAGCTTCGGCATAATGGTCGAGCATCACTGCATTGTTCTTCCCTGCGTGATTGATTGCCTGCTTGAGGATTCTTCTGGAGGCCTCGTATTCTCCGTTTAAGAAGAGAAGCCATCCGTATGTGTCGAGAAAAGTGGCGTTGTCTGGCTCCAGATCTATTGTCTTACGACTCATCTTCAAAGCCTTGGAGAGATTTTTCTCCTTAAGTCCCAAGAAGTAGGCGTAGTTGTTGAGAACATGGGTATTGTCAGGGGAAATCTTCAGTGCCTTTTCGTAGTACCTGAAGGCTTTGGATGGAGTCCCTGTTTCGTAATATAGGTCTCCTAATGCGGCGTAGCAGTTCAATATTGCTTTGTGCCCCTTTGGCAGAGATGACAGGAGTTTTTCGTATTGAGCTATTGCCTTGCGGTACTCACCCATCTGCCCGTACGCAACCGCTATCACCTCTTTGACATTATAGTCATCAGGGTAGTATTTCAGAACTTGCTCCGAGGCATCAATAAGCCTTTCCCACTTCTGGAATGTCATGTAGAAACTAAGAAGATTGTATTTCAAGCTTATGTTATCGGGGTGTAGTTCGATGTTTCTCTTGATTATACCTTCGGCATGCCCTTCACGGCCTGTTGCTGCGTAGTATTGCGAAGCGAGTGTGAGAACTGATGAGTCTGTCGGATGGGCTGTTATGGTATTGATGATTACTGTATCTACTTGCGGAGTGAATAGTGCTACAAGATTTGAAGGGAAAATATAGTCCTGAAGGTATTCGCATTTTACCATCTGGTTCACGTTCGGGTCGGCCATAAAGACATAGGCGTTCTTGAAAAAATCACCAAACTCTCCTTTTGCTCTGTAGAGCTCTGCAAGTCCAAGGTTGGCGAAAGAGAATCCGGGGTCAAGCCTTAATGCGTCGTTATAGTAGTAGGCGGCCAGCGAATCGTCAGAACGTTCCCTATAGTAGTATGCCAGTTCATTGGAGTATTGTGCAGAGGGGTACTCTCGGACCAAGTCCTGAAGTAGATCCAGAGCTTCCTTCACATTTCCTGACATCTTGTAAATCTCGTATCTTGTCCTTTTGGTATATTCGCCAACACCCTTCATCGCCTCTACCCTGTCTATTATCTCCGTGACTTTGTCATATTTGTTCTCGGAAAGATAGATGTTTGCAAGTTCCCAATATGTTCCTGTAGATGAGGGATTTTTGTCTATGATGGAGAGATATATTTGGGCTGCTTTCTCTTTTTCACCGGTGTATTCGTACAGCCTGGCCTGTGATCTGAGGTAGGTGATGTTGTCGGGATCTATTTCCAATGCCTTTGATATGTAAAGTAATGCATCCCTATAGCTCTCCTCCTTGGATTTGATGTTGGAGAGATAGTAATATGCGGCGTCATTACCCTGATCCTTCTTTATGCTCTGTTTGAAGAGCGTTGATGCCTTTTCGAGGTTATCTTCGTTATAATATCTTACTCCTTCTATGAAGTAATCTTCTGATGTATTGATAGTCTGTGCCGATACACATTTGATGGAGAGTACCGACAGAATGACAGAAATTATCAGTTTGCAAGCGTTTTTTCTCATAATATTACAAAGGTATAATAATTATTTGGTCTCAATGCAACAAATTATTCTATTTTTGCATCTAAGAAATGAGTACTGTTTTGGACAAATTGTGTCAACATAGCGATCAGGAACTTATTGATGCATCAATAAGAAATGACAGCCGTGCACAGCGTGCCTTGTATGAAAGGTACGTGTCCAAAATGTATGCAGTTTGTCTGCGCTATAGCGGAAGCACAGATGATGCCAAAGATTTGCTTCAGGAGGGTTTTATCACCGCTTTTTCGAATATGGCTTCATTTTCGGGAGCGGGCTCTTTTGAAGGATGGCTCAGAAAGATATTCGTCAATACCTCTCTTATGAAGATAAGAAAGAGGGATCTGCTTAAGGATAGCGGTGACATTAACGATTATTGTTCTGAGTGCCGGATAAGTGAAAATGCCCTGAACACTCTTTACGGCAAGGATTTGGTCAGACTCATCTCCTCAATGCCTGTTGGTTTTAGAACCATCTTCAACTTGTATGTCATCGAGGGATATTCGCATCAGGAGATAGCACAGATGCTGGGTATTAACGAGGGAACTTCTCGCAGTCAACTCAACAGGGCCAAGGCGTGGCTGAAGGAGCGGATTGAAAAATTGAACATGAGATGATGACTGAAGATAATGAATTTGAAAAGAAAATCAGAGAGTTAGTCGGTTCATATACTGAAACTCCTGATGAGGATTTTTGGGATACGATCGAAAAGGGTATAAGGGCCAAAAATAGAATCGCTCTTGTCAAGAAATTCTCCATTATTTGCTCAGCTGCTGCTGTGGTGGTAGCGGGGCTCTTTTTCGCTTTTAGGTCTGTTAATAATTTGCCACTCAATCAATCTTCTGCTATAGTAAGGCTCGATGATAATGTTAAAAATGGAAATGTTATCATTGCTGATGCAGTTAGCGATGTAAGTGCTGTAAATGCAAATGTAAGTGCTGTAACCACAGATGTCGATGTAAATGACGGTGCAGATGACGGTGCAGATGTTGGAGCAAGCGTCAGTGCAAGTGTCAGTGCAAGTGTCAAAACAGATATCGCTGCTGGCGCGGGTGTCGAATCCGATGCCGTCGACTCTTGCAGAAAAGCTGTAGGTCAGGAGTCACTCAATACTGAAGATATATATAAGTATAACCTTTACATGGCCGGAAACTGCTCGGAATCCAGTTCAGCAAAAGTTCATGGCGGAGGACTCGTTCTCTCTGTTTCGGGAAATCTTTCAGTTTTCGGAGCTTCAGCGGAAAAAGGCTATCAGGGTAGTGGTATTCCCGGTTTCTCTTATGGGGACGGAAAGGATGTTTCCAGATTTCAGGGAATCTCCCCGGTTTCAAAGCCAACCCACTCTATTCCCGTTTCTGCCGCCATTGAGGTAGGGTACTCTTTCCTTGATGATATGCTTGCTGTGGGAACAGGAGTATCCTATACATATATGTCAAGCCGTTATGAGGCGGTGGTAGATGATTCTTTTCAGGCCGATGTATTCCAGAGTGTGCATTATATAGGTGTTCCACTTTTGTTTACATACAATTTTGTCAGGACAGACCACTTCTTCGTCTATGCAACCTTAGGAGGTTCGGTAGAGAAGGCTGTGAAGGTCTCTTACTCTCTCAAGGATCTGTCCAACTCTGTCTCTTACAGAAATGGAAATTTCCCCGGTGTCGACTGCTCGGCGGTGCTTGGCGTGGGGTTTGAATACCGTTTCCTCAAGTATATGGGGGTATATCTTAATCCGAGGGTGTCATGGTATTTCATAGAGAAGAGTCCCTACTCGGCAATACGTGAGAATCCTTTTCAGGTCTCATTCCAACTCGGTCTTAGGTTTCATCTTTAGATCTGATGTCCTCCTTTGTCGGTTTTAAGTGCCTTGCGTAGCTCTTTTGCCATGTTGGTGGCAAAGACAAAATCGTTGAGCCTCTCGTTGTCGCTGGTGAAGATATCATCGATGCATCCTTCCCACTCTTTCTTCCCTTTGTAGATAAAGACAATTTTGTCAGCTATCTCCATCACCGAATTCATGTCATGTGTGTTTATGATGGTAGTGATGTTATATTCCTGTGTGATTTCCTGGATGAGACGGTCTATAAGGGTAGAGGTATAGGGGTCAAGTCCGGAGTTGGGCTCATCGCAGAAGAGGTATGATGGTCCGATGGCTATCGCTCTGGCTATGCCCACGCGCTTCTGCATCCCGCCGGAAAGTTCCGAAGGGTACTTTTTCTCAACATTTTCGAGTCCTACTCTGTTGAGGCAGAACATTGCCCTCTCAATCTTTTCTTCTCTTGACATTTTGGTGAAGAAGTCCATTGGGAACATCACATTTTCCAATGCCGTGGCAAAATCGAACAGGGCGCTTCCCTGGAACAGCATACCCATCTTGCTGCGGATTTGCTTTTGTTCTGACTCTTTCAGCTTGTTGAATATGACATTGTCGAAAATCACCTCTCCGCTGTCTGGGGCAATGAGTCCTACAGTGGTTTTAAGGAGCACTGTCTTGCCCGAGCCGCTGGGGCCTATTATTGTGGTGCATTTGCCTGGCTCGTAATCGATGCTTATATCTTCGATTCCTATTTTGTTTTCGAAATATTTGCTGAGATTTCGTACCTGTATCATAACATTATGTGGGTAAGAATCAAGTTGGTCATTAGAATAAGGGCGCTGGAGGTTACTATGGCGTTGGTGCTCGACTTTCCTACTCCAAGGGAGCCTCCTATGGCGTAATAGCCGTAGAACGAAGAGATTGAACTTATTATAAAGCTAAATACCGCTGTCTTAATCACTGTGTACAAAATGTAATATTCCTGAAAGCAGAACCGTATTCCAGTGATGAAATCCTTTACCATAATGATTCCTGTGGAACTTACCAGAAGGTATCCTCCCAAAAGACCTACAAGAAAGCTCATCAGTGTGAGCAGGGGGTTGAGCAAGGTAGTGGCTATTACCTTTGGAAGTACCAGATATCCTGCTGAGTTTACTCCCATCATCTCCATGGCATCTATCTGTTCAGTGATTCTCATCGTTCCTATTTCTGAGGAGATGTTGGAGCCGATTTTTCCTGCCAGTATCAGGCATACCATTGTGGAACTGAATTCCAGAATGAGGGATTCGCGTGCCATGTATCCGACATACATTTTATGAAGGAGCGGGGAGGTCATATTGCTTGCCGTCTGTATGACCAGAACAGCACCAATAAATACGGATATAAGGGCAATCAGTGGTATAGAGTTGATTACCAACTTATCGGCCTCAGTAATGCACTGCTTGAAAAGAAGTCTCCATTTTTCAGGCTTGGAGAATACTTTTCGCAGGAAAAGGAAATAATTTCCTATATTTGAGAGAAATTTTGTTATCACAATAATAATTGTTTGATATACACAAAACACAAAAGTACAGAAAAATGGTTTAGTTGTGTAATTAATACGATAAAAAGTTAATTTTTGGTATAAATGTTGTACATTTGCCACACCTTAGATGAAGTTTATTTAGTAATTTTTAACTGACTCATAATGAAAAAGACTTTACTTGCCTTGGTAGCTTTGTTTGCTACTACCATTATGTTCGGACAGACTGTGCTTCCCAATGACCCTGCTGTCAGAGTAGGTAAATTGGAAAACGGTATGACCTATTATATCAGACATAATGCAGAACCCGCGCAGAGAGCGGAATTTTACCTTGCAACCAATGTTGGTGCATTCCAGGAGACTGACGATCAGGATGGCCTGGCCCATTTCCTTGAACACATGTGTTTTAACGGTACCAAAAACTTCCCTGGAAAATCTCTTCTTAATTATCTTGAAAGCATCGGTGCCCAGTTCGGAGGCAACATCAATGCTATGACAGGTTTCGAACAGACATCGTATATGCTCAATAACATTCCCATCGTTAGGGAAGGAATCATTGACTCTTGTCTGCTCGTGATGCACGACTACTCACACTTTGTATTGTGCGAACCTGAAGAGATAGATGCTGAAAGAGGCGTCATCATAGAAGAACGTCGTTCCAGAAGAAATGCTTCATGGAGAATGTTCGAAGCTTCACTTCCTTACCGTTACGGAGATACTCCCTATGCAAAGCGCACTCTTATCGGTAGCGAAGAACAGCTCAGAAATTTTGCATACGAAAGTCTTACAAACTTCTACCATACATGGTATACCCCTGACAAACAGGCGCTCATCGTTGTTGGTGATGTAGATGTTGACCAGATTGAAAACAAAATCAAGACAATCTTCGCAGACATACCTGCAGGAGTACCCGCTGAAAAGATCATTCATCAGCTTCCTCAGAATGAAGAACCTGTAATCGGTATCCTTACCGACCGTGAAGCAAGCAACTCCAAGATTGAAATTTTCTGGAAGACCGAGCCTATCCCTACCGAATTCAATAATACCCTGGAAGCTTACACCATGAGTCTCCTCAAATATATCGTTAGCGGTGTGATGTCTGAAAGATTCGATGATATCAGCTCTCAGCCTGATGCTCCATTCCTCGGATCTTCATTCTATATCAGCAAAATGTGCAATGCGAGCGATGCTGTCATGGGTTATATTTCCCACAAGGACGGTGAAGCTGTTCCTGCACTCAAGGCATTCCTTGTAGAGGTAGAAAAGATGAAGAGATTCGGTTTCACCGATGCTGAAGTTGAACGTGTAAAGACACAGCTTATCTCTTTTGCAGAAAGGGAAGTCGAAGCAGCTGCAACAAAGAAAAATGCAGAATATGTACAGCCTCTGCTCAATAACTTCTTCCACAATGAACCTTTCCTCGAACCTGCTACAGAACTTGAAATCATCCAGATGCTCTGCCAGCAGATGACCCCGATGCTTATTAACCAGGTTCTTAAGGAAATCATTCCTGCAAACAATCTCGTAATCATTACTACTGCACCTGAACGTGAAGGACTTGTACAGCCTACAGAAGCTGAAATTCTCGCTACTCTGGCAGAAGTGAAGTCTATGGATATCAAAGCCAATGCAGCAGAAGAGATTACCGAACCCCTCATTGATGCCAAGAAGCTCAAAGGCTCAAAATCAAAGAAGATGACCAAGGGTCAGTTCGGTGAAACCACTTGGGAACTCAAGAACGGTGTCAGGGTAGTGGTTCTTCCTACTACATACAGAAATGATGAAGTTACCCTCCAGCTCGTAAAGGACGGCGGTCTTTCACTCGTGGCAGAAGAAGATCTCCCTTCAATGGATGGTACAATCACCAGTCTCTTCATCAATAACTCCGGTGTCGGCAAATTCTCGAATACCCAGCTCAAGAAGATGCTTGCCGGAAAACAGGTCTCTGTAACACCTTTCATCGGAACACTTGCTAACGGTATCAGCGCTTCATCTACTCCTAAGGATCTCGAAACAGCATTCCAGCTAATGTATATGATGTACTGCCAGCCTCGTTTCGACCAGAATGAGTATGATCTTGGAATTA
Organism: Bacteroidales bacterium; assembly: GCA_029010575.1. Classification (GTDB taxonomy): domain Bacteria; phylum Bacteroidota; class Bacteroidia; order Bacteroidales; family UBA932; genus Coprenecus. The sequence goes on from JAQXKS010000071.1 coordinate 20,235, forward strand.
ATCAGCTCAAGGCTTACCTCCCCAATATGGTTGCACAGCCTCAGTATAAGTTCCAGCAGATTCTCATGAAGACTGTCTTCGGAGAGAATACCAGAAGAAAACATGTCCTCAGCGAAGAGATTATCGAAAAGGCTAATCTCCAGACATTCGAAAAGGTTTACAGAAGCCTCTTCAACGATGCAGCAGGCCTCACCCTCTATGTTGTAGGTAATGTGGATGTAAATACAGTCAAACCTCTTATTGAAAAGTATGTAGGTTCAATCAAGAAAGGAAAGAAAGCTCCCAAGTGGATCGACAATGAAGACAGAATCGCAAAAGGTGAAGTTATCAACCATACAAGTATCGAAATGGAAACTCCCAAATCGACAGTATTCCAGTTCTATACTATAGATACTCCCTATTCTGTTGAAAAGAGCGTTCTTTACGATGCAGCTAAGGCGGTTCTCGATATCCTCTATGTAGAGACTCTGCGTGAGAGCGAAGGTGGTACATACGGTGCTTCTGTTGCTCCTATTGTTCAGCAGACTCCTTATGAATATGCAGGAATCCAGGTATTCTTCGAAACCAATCCCGAACAGGCTGAAAATCTTGCAGCCATCGCAAGAACTGGAATTGAAGAGTTCATCATCAATGGTATCGATGATACAAAGATGGACAAGGTGATAGAAAACTTCAAGAAGAACATTCCTGAAAACAGAATTCAGAACTGGTACTGGAGGTCTGTCCTGAAACAGTGGTATGAAGACGGAATCAACTACGATGTTGAGTATGAAGCTGCTGTAAATTCACTCTCAGAAGATAAAGTAAGAGAAGTGTTCGAGGAACTCCTCAGTTCAGGTAATTTTATCGAACTGATCGTTTCACCTTCAGAAAAATAATCTGAATATCACCTTCGGGTGAAACTCCCGAGATAATAATAGCGGGTACAATCAAGGATATAATCTTTGACTGTACCCGCTTTTTTAGAAATATTTTTATATATTTGCAAATCATACAAAAATTTATAGAAAATGAGTGAAGCTACTATTATTCCTTCTGTAGAGAAGAGTACTGAAGAAACTCAAACTGAAGTCCTTAAGGGAGCAGTTATCAGTGAAGAGGAAATCCAGAAATTGGGAACCAAAAGCCTTAAAGAGATTGTTGACCTTTTCGAAAAGCTTGTCGACGAGGGTGATATAATGGAGATGAACAAGCAGGCAGAATATATAAAGGCCACTTTTTACAAAGTTCTGAAGGAAGAGAAGATTGCTTCTGGGTATATGACTATGCCTGATGTCGAAGTATCTGACAATGAAGAAGATGGTGCCTCGGTAGAAGAATTGGAAGAGCAGCAGGCTGAACCCCTTGAAAATGAAAACGAAGAGTCGGTAAATGAAATTTCAGAGTCTGAAGAGGTTGCCAATCCCTTTATCCAGATAGAAAGAGCATTCAAGGAGATTTATGCAAAATATAAAAAGTGCAGGTCGCAGTATTTTCAGAAGCTTGAAAAAGAAAGACTTGAAAATCTCGAAGTAAGAAACCGTATTATTGAGGATCTGAAACAGCTCCTTGAAAAGAGCGAGGATCTCAATGTCACATTCCCCGCTTTCAGAGAGATTCAGAATCGTTGGCGCGAAGCCGGTCCGGTTCCTCAGGCAAATGTCAAGGATATCTACGACACATATCAGCATTATGTTGAAAAGTTTTATGACTATGTCAAGATAAACAACGAATTCAGAGATCTGGACTTCAAGAAGAACCTTGAGGCTAAGATTGCACTCTGTGAGAAGGCTGAGGCTCTGGAACAGGAAACCAATGTCGTAAATGCGTTTGCCAAACTTCAGAAATATCACGAAGAATGGAAGGAGTACGGTCCTGTAGCCAAGGAATTCCGTGAAGAGATCTGGGAAAGGTTCAAGGCAGCTACCTCCAGGATCAACAAACTTCATCAGCAGTATTTCGAATCGCTGAAGGTTCAGCAGAAGGAGAATCTCGCAGCCAAAACTCTGCTGTGCGAAAAGGCTGAAGAGATTGCAGCTCGCCAGAAGGATGACTCATCTGCATGGAACATTGCCACCAAGGAACTTGAGGCACTCCAGAAGGAGTGGAGAACCATTGGTTTTGCATCAAAGAAAGACAATCAGAAGATATACGACCGTTTCAGAGCATCTTGTGACGCCTTTTACGAAAAGAAGAGAATCTTCTATTCAGAATTCAAAGACCAGATGACTATCAATCTCGAGAAGAAGATTGCTCTGTGCGAAAGAGCAGAAGCAATCAAGGATAGCACTGACTGGAAAGCAACAGCAGAAGCACTTATTGCCCTTCAGAAAGAGTGGAAAGAGGTAGGCCCCGTTTCACGTAAGAAATCGGATCAGGTATGGGCTCGTTTCAGAGCGGCTTGTGACTACTTCTTCGATAGGAAGGAGAAGAGTACAATGGATCCGGTGCAGCTTGAAAATCTCAATTCTAAGCTTGATATCATCGCACAGGTGGAAGCTTATCAGGGAGCTGATGAAACTTCTGCAGAGGATTTCAATGCAAGATGGAACTCTATAGGATTCGTTCCCTTCAAAGAAAAAGAGAAGATTCAGAAACGTTTCGAAGAGGTTATGCATGAGAAATTCCCTGAATATAAGATAACTTCAGCAAGAGCTGCAGCACGTTCCAGCAGAGGAAAATCAGGCAGAAGAGGTGCTGCTCCAGTTCTAACTGAAAGGGAAAAGTTAGTACAGAAATACCGTAAGCTCGAAAGCGAAATTGCAACATATGAAAATAACCTTGGCTTTTTCGCATCTTCAAAGAATGCTGAAGCTTTCATAAGCAGTATCAACAGCAAGATAGAGAAGGCTAAAGAGGAGCTCTCTTCAATCGCAAAAAAGATTGAGCAGATAGATAACGAATAAAGAAGAAAGTCTTAATGAACAAGAGTAATATTATCGGCCTTACGCTGATAGGGCTGATTTTTGTCGGATTTGCAGTATATAATACGAATGTTTCGGCCAGAGAAGCGGCCAGAAAAAGGGTTCAGGATTCCATAGCGACCGCTAATGCTATCCGTGAAGCTGAGCGTCAGGCGTTTGAAAGAGGTGATAGTATAATTGCCGCTTTGGAGGGTGGCAAGAGTGAAAATGTACAGACTCCCTCTAAAGGTCAGGCATCGTATGCAAATGAGTTCATCGCCAATGCGGCAAATCTTCAGGAAGAGTTTTTTACACTTGAGAATAACAATCTCAAGATTCTCTTCTCGTCGAAGGGTGCACAGCCAGTGAGTGTTCAGGTGAAGGGTTACTATACCAGCGATAGTACTGACCTTATGCTTATTAAGCAGGGATTGAGTAACTTCTCTATGAATATCTATGAGAGTCAGTACCTTAGTACTGAAAAACTCGTATACTCGCTCAGCGAAAAGAGTGATTCGACACTAGCTCTCAGACTCTACTTTACCCCGGAGGCCTATATAGAGAACAGATACACTCTCAAAAAAGATAGTTACTTGCTGAATTTCGATGTTAACATGCACGGAATGGACAAAGTCCTTCCAAGGAATGTCTCTTCATTCGATTTCAACTGGACAGTGGATATTCCAAGACTTGAGAAGGGTTTTGATAATGAGAAATCGTATTCTACTATCGTTTATAAGTTCCCCGGAGATAATTCCATTGATAATCTTGGACTGCGTAAATCTTCTGCCCATAAGAAAGTGACTACCCGTATGGAATGGTTTGCTTTCCAGCAGCAATTCTTTTCAGCAATTTTCCGTGCAGAGAATTCTTTCGAAGGTGCAGACCTTGATTTCAAGTTTTTCGATGCTTCGGATTCCCAGAAGAGGCTCTTCAGGTGTCACTCCTCGGCTACCGTCGCATTCCCCGCGCAGAGTGATGTTTCGATTCCTTTCGAATTTTACTTTGGACCCAACCACTACAAGACTCTCAAGAGCCTTGGTTACGGATTCGAGCGTATAGTTCCTATGGGTAAATTGCTGGTTGGATGGATAAACCGGTTCGTTATCATTCCTATCTTCAACCTGTTCAACAACTCGATTGCAAGTTACGGTATAATAATCCTGCTTCTTACCCTTATTATCAAACTGGTCCTTTCACCTCTGACTCTAAAGTCATATATGTCATCGGCCAAGATGAATGTACTTCGTCCGGAGATTGAGAAGATCAATGCCAAGTATCCCAAGCCTGAAGATGCAATGAAAAAGCAGCAGGCAACGATGGATCTGTACAAGAAGGCAGGGGTAAGTATGTTCGGAGGATGTCTGCCCATGCTCCTACAGTTCCCTATTCTTTGGGCGATGTTCCGTTTCTTCCCTACTGCATTTGAATTGCGCCAGCAGAGTTTCCTTTGGGCTGACGACTTGAGTACATATGACTCAATCCTCAACTTTGGGTTCAATATACCTCTGCTCGGTAACCATATATCGCTCTTCTCTCTGCTTTGTGCAGTTACTATGTTCTTCTCTGCCAAGCTTACTCAGGGACAGCAGATGGATTCCAACCCTCAGGCCAAGAGTATGAAATTCATGACACTCTACTTTATGCCTGTGTTCATGTTCTTCATCTGTAATAACCTCTCCAGCGGTCTTACATACTACTACCTGCTTTCTAATCTCATTATGATTATCCAGACTATGGTTATAAGAAAGTTCTTTGTAGATGAAAAGAAAATCATGGAGAAGATCAGACTGGCTTCCCAAAAGGCTGAAAACAAACCCAAATCCAAATTCCAGCAGCGTCTGGAGGCTATCCAGAAAGCACAGCAGGAGGCTCTGAGGGAACAGCAGAAGAATCAAAGAAGATAATTGTATACACCATGTCTGCAGATTTAATTAAAAAGAATCTTGACTTGATTAATAGTGAACTGCCATCATCCGTAAGGTTGGTGGCAGTCTCCAAATTCAAGCCTATCGAGGATGTTGCCGCTGCTTATGATGCCGGGCAGCGGACTTTTGCTGAGAGCCGTCCTCAGGAGCTCAAGATGAAGGCTGAGTCGCTTCCCACTGACATAAAGTGGCATTTTATCGGTCATCTTCAGACCAATAAAATTAAAATGGTGGTTCCTTATGTAGAACTTATTCATTCGGTGGACTCTGAAAAGCTTCTGATTGAGATAGAGAAGTATTGCCTGAATAATAATCTGTATTGTAATGTTCTTCTGGAACTGCATATTGCATCAGAAGAGACTAAACAGGGTTTCTCGTGTGATGAGGTAATTGCTCTTTTGGATAGTGTCGCAGGCCAGCTAAAGCGTGTGAAAATATGTGGTCTGATGGGTATGGCTTCTTTTACTGATGATGAGTCCCTCATTAGAAGAGAGTTCGCCTCCCTTAACAGTATATTTGATCTGATAAAGAGCAAAGGGTATCCTTTCCTGCAGGATTTTAAAATCAAATCCTATGGAATGACTAATGACTATCGTATTGCTGTCGAAGTGGGCAGTAATATGGTCCGGATTGGAACTGCTATTTTCGGAGAACGAAATTATCAGTAGAGAAGACCTTTCTGGCACAGCCGGTAATATAGATATCTGTAAAGTGTCCTGCAGAATCATCTGCCTGATTAAATTCACAAGTGAGAACTGAACCGCTTTTCGTATGTATCGGGAAGCGGTTTCCTGTTTCCATGTATGCAGCTATGGCTGTTGCCACTACACCGGTGCCGCATGAGAGTGTCTCATACTCGACACCTTTCTCGAAGGTTCGTAGCTCTATGATAGGAGTCTCTTGGTGGAAAGATAAGGAAGCGAAGTTCACATTTACACCTTTGGGTGCAAATCGTGGATCGTGACGCCAACGGGGACCTTCTGTTAGAAGATTCGTATGCTGAGGAGTGTCTCTGGTGAAAAGGACAAGATGATCGCACCCGGTGTTGATTCTGTATGCTTTCGGAAAGTACTCTTTTTCCTCTGTCTGAATTATCTCAGGATCTCTCACGTCCATCAGCGAGAGTCTTACGATGTCGGAGCCGTCATGGCCACTCTTGAGTACTTTGCCGGTATGGATTCCGTCCGGAGCTTCAAAGATATAGGAGCCATTATGCCCTGAGGGAATTATGCCACATTCGCGTGCAAGCGATACTATGCATCTTCCTCCGTTTCCACACATCATTCCGCCAGAGCCGTCGTTGTTGAAGAACTGCATTCGAAAGTCGTAGCTGTCACTCTTATGGAGGATAATGACACCGTCGGCGCCAATTCCATAATGTCTATCGCAAATTTCTTGTACTTGGTTCTCAGTTATTTCAAGTCTTGTGTCAAATGATGGGATCAGGACGAAGTCATTTCCGGCTGCTTCGTATTTATATAGTCTTGTCATTTTATTCTCTTAATAATATCCTCTGCGATTTTTGCTGCCGCATCGTCACAATGGAGAATGTGGTGAAGTTCACGGTAATCAGTGAGCATCGTGTCGCGGTACTCGAAGTTCTGTGTGAGTTTCTCTATTTCGAGCATCAGATTCTCAGGAGTACAGTCGTGCTGAATGAGCTCTTTGAAGATTTTTCTTCCCAATATGAGGTTTGCCAAAGAGAAAGTGTCTATTTTTACGACTACCTTAGCTATAGCGTAGCTGATGGGATTCACTCCATAACCAACTACCTGTGGGGTGCCGATTATAGCCGCTTCAAGTGAGGCTGTCCCAGAAGAGATCACTGCCGCATCGGAGTATCGCAGGGCAGGGTAGGTGCTCTGAGTCAGAATCCGGATAGGGGCATTTCCTACCATCCGAGCGAGCATCGGAATATCTATTGAAGGGGCTGCAGGCAAAATGTATTGATACTCTCCGGGGTAACGGGCATCGAGAAGATGCGCCATCTTCACCATTCGCGGAAGCAGGTATTCGACCTCCATTTTTCGGCTTCCGGCAAGCATGGCAATGGTCTTCTTGTTTATATCCAGATGATTGGTGTGGAAGAATTCCTCTTTGGGAATGTTGTATGCCGGAGAGTTGAAGATGGTATCTGTCAGAGGGTTGCCGAAATAGGATGCATCTACATTCTTGTCCTTGAAGTAGTCCACTTCGAACGGAAATATTATATAGGTGTGGTCAATATATCTGCGCAGCAGTTTGACTCTGGATTCTCCTCTTGCCCAGACTTTGGGAGGGATATAGTAGAATACCTTGAAACCTGCAGTTTTCGCAAACTTGGCTATCTTGAGATTAAATCCGGGGTAATCTATGAGTATTATGGAATCCGGATTGAATTTGAGTATATCTTCTTTGCAGAATCTGAGATTGGAGAATATGCTTCCGAGTTTGGATAGCACCTCCACGAAGCCCATGATGGCGTTCTCTCTGTAATCTTTGACGACTTGAGCACCTGCCTGAGCCATCGCGGCTCCACCGATACATCTAATGTGGGCATCGGGGTCTTTCTTGAAGATACCTTTGATGAGGTTGGAGCCATGCAGATCTCCAGATGCCTCTCCAGCTATGATGTAATATTTCATATATTCCAGAGTTTTTCTATGCGCAGGGTCTCACTGTAACCGGTGGTATCAATGGTGTGTGGAACTATTGTGATCCATCCCTGTTTCATCAGTATGTGGTCGCCTTGTGTCGTATCCTCTTCCTGATTCAGAAAGTCTCCTCTCATGAGCAGCTGCATCTGACCCTCTTCACGGGTGATGATGTCGAATTCCTTGGTCCATCGTCCGCGTCCCTTTCTGGTGACCTTTATTCCCTTGATCTGGGAGGCGGGCAGGTGTGGAAAGTTTATGTTGAGGTATATGCCAGGTGAGATGGAGTGGGTGAGTATGTTGTTGATGATGAACTCAGAGTAATGTTCTATCGCCGAGAAGTCCGGAGAGGCATCGTGTGTATTAATAGAGAATCCGAATGATGGTATTCCGTATAATGTACCTTCAACGCATGCTCCCAGTGTTCCTGAGTAGAGGGCTGCTGCACTGCAGTTGGATCCGTGGTTTATTCCCGATGCTACCAGATCCGGCATACGGTCTGCAGTGTAACATTCGTTCAGGGCAGCCTTGACGCAGTCTACCGGTGTACCGTCAAGTGTAAAATAGCGTATTCCCTCCTCTTCAGATATTTTTTTTAGTGTAAGAGTCTTTCCGATTGAGAGGGATGCTGACTTTCCGGACTGTGGCGTAGAGGGGGCAACTACAGTGACATTTCCGTATTTTTTCATGATAGAGGCGAGAAGATGAATCCCTTTTGCCTCTATCGAGTCATCATTTGTTATAAGTATTTCGCGTTTATTTTCCATAATCTTCAAAGTGTTGGCAAATATACTTTTTTTTTGGGTATATTTTAGTATCTTTGCGGTAATTAAAATACTTAACAATATTTGCGATGACTAAGATTAAAATTGGTATTAACGGTTTCGGCCGTATCGGTCGCCTGGTGTTCAGAGCCGCTCAGAACAGGGACGATATTCAGGTAGTTGCTATCAATGACCTCCTCGATGTGGATTATATGGCATATATGCTCAAATATGACACTGTTCACGGTGCCTTCCAGGGAACCGTTGAAGTTAAGGACGGCAAACTCGTAGTTAACGGAAACCCTATCCGCATCACTGCTGAAAGAAATCCTGAAGATCTGAAGTGGAACGAAGTTGGCGCTGAATACGTAGTTGAATCAACCGGCCTTTTCCTCACACGTGAAAAAGCTGAAGCTCACTTGAGAGCAGGTGCCAAGAGAGTTATTATGTCTGCTCCTTCAAAGGATGACACACCTATGTTCGTTTATGGTGTAAACCATGACAAATATGCAGGTCAGGACATCTTCTCTAATGCTTCTTGTACTACCAACTGTCTTGCTCCCATCGTGAAGGTTCTCCACGAAAACTTCGGAGTGGTTGAAGGTCTGATGACCACAGTGCATGCTGCTACAGCTACTCAGAAAACAGTAGACGGACCTTCTATGAAAGACTGGAGAGGTGGCCGTTCTATCCTCGGCAACATCATTCCTTCATCTACAGGTGCAGCTAAGGCTGTAGGCAAGGTTATTCCTGAAATGAACGGTAAGCTTACCGGTATGTCATTCCGTGTTCCTACCGCTGACGTATCTGTAGTAGACTTGACCTGCCGTCTCGAAAAAGCTTGTACTTACGAAGATGTAAAAGCTGCTATGAAGAAGGCTTCAGAAGGCGAACTCAAAGGTATTCTCGGATATACAGAAGATGCTGTCGTATCTTCAGACTTCCTCAATGATGCACGTACCTCTATCTTCGATGCAGGTGCAGGTATCCAGCTTAACGAACATTTCGTGAAGGTTGTTTCATGGTATGACAACGAATGGGGATACTCTAACAAGATTCTCGAAATGATCAAATGTACTAGTACTGTAAAATAGAGTAATAGTTTTCATATTTAGTTTTAAGGTTACTTTAAAGCTTGTGTCGGCATCGGCACAAGCTTTTTTTGGACCTTGCTACGTTACGATTTGAGATGATATTCGTGGAAATAGCTTATCTTTGTGTTCGGTTTGATTTTCGAATATAAAAGGATAATGAGAAAACAGTTTGATCAGATAATTTCGCTTGGCTCTTTTTGCAGTGTTGCAATGGAACTTGAGAAGATAGGTTTGCGCTCGGCTTCGTACCCGTTCGACTGGTTGATAAGTGAAAGTTTTGAGTCTGTAATAGGTCTGATAAAGAGTAATTTTGACAGTTTCCTAGATCCATGCGACATCTCTGTGGAGAACAAACCTCATGTCTATTATAAGGAGAGTCTAAAGATTCATTTTCATCACGATTTCAATGCTTCAGATGCTTTGGATGTGCAGATTCCCCAAGTGGAAAAGAAATACCAAAGGCGGATAGGACGGTTTTATTCCGATATATGCAAGCCCACCCTTTTCGTGCGTTACTGCATAAGGCCGGAGGATGAGGTTTTTGTTAGGGAGAATGAAGATGAGATTCTGAGGTATCTGCAATCTTTCAACCCTGAAAACAGGATTCTGTATGTTCTCTCTTCAGATACTGATAACTATTTCTCGGCTGATGACTCTGCGGGTTCGTGGAAATGTTACATCAGGCATCCTGAGAATGATTTTGTCAGAAATTGGATAGCGGTGGTTCCCGGGCTGAAAAAATTTCTTTATTCGGTCACATCGTATGGAAAGGGGCAGATAATCAAGAATATTCTAATCTGTTATGAAAAGAAGGTATTCAAGAGGTTGAAGAGAGTCGTGCCCAAAGGTGCCGCGGTGCTGGCACTGGCTCTTTCTGTGACTTTGGGCGCTGCTGCCCAGACCGGTACATGGTCAGGAAAAATAGATGTCAACGGGACTTTGTTGCCTCTGGTGTTCCATCTGGATGCCGATACTCTCTCCATGGATTCTCCGGATCAGGGAATCAGGGGTATTCCTATCGAAGTTGAACGGACCGGTTCAGGAAATATTGTAATCAGGATTCCTTCTATAGGTGCTACTTTCAACGGGATCTGGATGATGAAAAAGATTGCCGGGTCGTTTAACCAATGGGGAGCATCTTTTCCGCTTACACTCAGTCAGGGAGTAGAAAGGCTTAATCGTCCGCAGACCCCTGTGGGCCCTTTCCCATATTTGCAGGAGGAGGTCTCTTTTGTCAATGCAGATGCTACTTTGAGGGGAAAACTTTCTCTTCCGGAGGGTTACACGCGCAGTACACCTGCTCTAGTCATGGTAACTGGAAGCGGGTTCCAGAACAGGGATGAGGAGGTGTTCGGGCACAAACCCTTTGCCGTGATTGCAGATGCCCTTGCCCGCTGTGGAATAGCGACTCTCAGATATGACGACCGTGGCTTCGGTGAATCTACCGGAGATGTTGCAGACTGTACCACGGAAGATCTGATGCATGATGCTCTTGCTGGTATCAGGCTGCTGAGGGAAAGATTTGATAATGTGGGGGTTATTGGGCATAGCGAGGGTGGTTCCATAGCCTTGATGCTGGCAGCACGTGGTGATGCGGATTTCATTGTTAGCCTTGCCGGCATGGTGGTCTCTGGCGCTGAGACTCTTGTATGGCAGAACCGCCTAATCCTTGCTCAATCCGGATTTTCAGATCGCGATGTCGATACATATTGCAATATCCTATCGGAAGCATTTGATGCTTCTGTTAATGGAAAACCGTTTCCCTCGGCAGAAAAGAGAGATCTGCCCGATGCCCTAAAGAAGAACTTTTCAGCTCTTCTAGGGCAGCTGCAGAGTCCTTATCTGCGATATTTTTTGGCGATGGACATGCGAGGTATACTCGGTGATATCAAATGTCCTGTTCTTGCGCTCAATGGTACTATGGATACTCAGGTAGATTATGAAAGCAACCTTGAAGCGCTCAGGGTTGCACTTGCGGCAAATCCAATGAACCGGATTGAGTCTGTAGATGGCAGAAATCATCTTTTTCAGCACTGTACCACCGGTTCGGTATCGGAATACAAACTGATTGAGGAGACTTTCTCTCCAGATGTGATACAGACTATTATCTCCTTTGTTCTTTCTATTATGTAAAGAGGAGGTTGGTAGTGCCGCTATTTTTTCTATTTTTACGGTAAAATAGAAAAAAATATGGAATATCTCTATCTGCTATTGGGGGCGGCTGCTCCTATCGTTGTTTTTTTCGCTGTGTGGAATATCTCCAAAAAGCGTGTTGCTCAGGCTCAAGAGGCTGCAAAGGTTCTTGCAGAGTCTGAGGCCAGGATTATTCAGACACGCCTCGAATCTGAACTTGCCCATGCCAATGAAACGATTGACCAACTGCACAGGAGTCTGGATTTGGTCAAGGCTGAGTCCGCTGATGCGGTCGAGGCTGCAAAGAGGGAGTGCAAGGCTCATTACGACGAGGCTTTGGCTGCAAAGGAGGCTGCCTTCCATGATGCTGCCGCTGCTGCACAGAAGGCTCATAGTGATGCGATGGAAGCATTGCAAAAAAGGTTTGATGAGACTGTTGAAAAGGTCTCAGCGCAGCTGAAGTCTGAAACGGGGGAGATGCTCAAGGCAAGACAAAAAGAGTTTTCGGAGAGTAGCAATGTTAGTATAGGTCAGATTGTCAATCCCTTGAAAGAGAATATTGCAGAACTGAAGAAGACGATGCAGGAGGGAAACAAGGAGCAAGCTGAACGTAATGGAGAAATAAAGGAGCGGATCAAGAGTCTTCTTGAGCACAGTGATGCGGCCCGTAAGAGTGCAGATGAACTTGCTGCTGCCTTGAGGCACGGTAGCAAGGTCCAGGGTGACTGGGGCGAGACTGTTTTGGACGAACTTCTCTCTTCTCAGGGACTCACCAGAGGAATACATTATGATATCCAGTGCGAAATTAAAGATGCAAACGGCAATGCAGTCAAGGCTGACGGAGCAAGGATGCGTCCGGATGTGATTCTCCATCTCGACCAGAGGAGGGAGGTAATTATCGACTCGAAGGTATCCATTACCTCTTATGTGGAATATGTCAACGCAGAGAATGAGCAAGAGAGACAAAATGCTCTCAAGGCTCACATCGTGAGTGTAAAAAAACATGTTGACGAACTTTCCAAAAAAGATTATTCCTCTTACATACAATCCCCAAAGGTCTCTGCCGGCTATGTTATTATGTTTGTTCCCAATATAGGCGCGTTGTGGACTGCTTTGAATGCTGAACCCGGCCTATGGAGGTGGGCTGCAGATAAGAATGTCTATATAACTGATGAACAGAGTCTGTATGGTGCTCTTAAGATAGTGAGCATGACATGGACGCAGGTGGCTCAGGCCCAGAATCATGAGAAGGTTTATCAACTTGCGAATGAGATGATAGACCGTGTTGGGCTGTTTATGGAGAAGTATGAAGGGATAGGAAAGGCGCTTAAGAAAGCTGCTGATGAGTATGATGAAGGCAAGAAAAAGCTTGAGGATAAGGGACAGAGTATTATCACGACTTCTCGCAAACTTATAAAATTGGGTGCGAAGAACAGTGAAAAACATCCTCTTCCGGCTCTGCCGCAAGAGGATGGTGGTGGATTGCTGCTGTAATCTTATAATGACTTTATCTCTCTTATTTTTACTGAGCTGAATACGCTGCCATTGAGTACGATTTCGATTGAGCCTGTCTCGATCTCTCCTTTGTCCAGACGTCTTTCGTCCTGCGCATCATAACCGTCCACTCTGCTGTTTTTGGTTCTGATACGTACTTTAGGGTCCTTGTATATGTATTCTCCGGCTTTAAGGTCTCCATATTCTCTGTTCCTGGATCCAGAGAATGTGTACCACCATGGATCCTGAGCTTTCTTGGAGCTGTTTCCGTCGACACTCTTGAATATTTCGACTTTTCCATTGACTACCCTGAAGCATTGCACATCCATCTGAACTTTTACTTTTCCGTCCAATATTCTCACATCCTTGACATTAATTTTGGCATTAATTCTTCTGGGACATCTGGTGTATGAAATGTGGTACTGTTTCCCTGAATAGAGTGGTTTGATGACCTTGCCTGTATTCTTGCCGGTGATGAGCTGTATGGTGTACTTGGTTACCACGCCCTGGTTATTACTGCTGAATTTCATATTGTTAGCCATAACCTGTTCAAGTTCAGACTGGGTTTTGGTACTTCTTAAAGTCTCTTTTGGCAATGCAGTACCTCCAATGTTGAATATTTCGTCCGAGATATAGTCAGATGAGAAGGAAGTGGAGACATCTGTAGAGGCGCTCTGTCCCCATCCTGAGACTTTGCCTGAGGTGTCGCTCTTATATTTCTTTCCTGAATACTCTTTCAGATAGCTGAAGGTTCTTCCATAAGTTACTGATGTGACAATGGCTATTGCTCTGCCATTGAGCTCTTTTTTGAGTTCTTCCCATGTTACGTTTTCTCCAAAGAGTATAGAGGGGTCATTCTTCCATTCATCTTTCATCTTGACTGTGAAGTAGTCCTGATCCATTGTTGTAGCCTGTATGAACGACTGTTCTGATGATGAAGTACTTGCTTTTATATTCATAGAGCAACCTGCAAATGATGCGTCTACTCCCAGGTCCATCATGAGACTCTTCTGGCTGGTGTGGATTTTGGTGCGGATTCTCTGCATGCCGGGGGCATCGTATTTAGGGTCGTTCAGGAGAGAGTTCATAATCTGGTTCTTAGCATTCCTGACATCGGCATTGCTGGGATTTATGTCTCGTATTTCTGGATTGCTTCCAGATAGGAAATCTCCGAACAGCGTAATTTTGTTCCTTTGTATTCTTGCCAGAGGGTTGGGAGATCCTCCTGTTATATCTTCGTCAACATAGAGTATGGCACCCGGATAGATATTTTCGTATCCGCTACCTCTGACATAGATCTCCTTAAGGCTGATGTCCTCCTCCTTACGGCTAAGAATGTAAGCATACTCTCTGTCGGGCATGCTTTCGAATGCTTCAGGATAATTGGTGGTATCATTGTATAATGTACCGTTGACGAGGTTTTCAGGATTATATTCTATAGCAATAGTTCGTTAATTTTATAAAAGTTACACCGCGGCGCGAACGCCGTAGAATAAAAGTTCATTGAAATCAGTGTTATTTAATCGCATGTTCGGAGATTTTCCGGACATTGCAATAAATCGATCCACCATTGCAGCGTTGT
>JAQXKS010000072.1 GCA_029010575.1 Bacteroidales bacterium
TAACGGTTAGGACTCAAGATTTTCATTCTTGCAATAGGGGTTCGATTCCCCTACCCAGTACAAATAAAAAAATATAAATATGGCAAATCACGCATCAGCTAAAAAGCGTACCCGTCAGAACGAGACACGCAGGTTGCACAATCGCTATTATGCGAAGACAACCCGAAACGCAATAAGGGCGTTAAGAAATACAACAGACAAGGAAGCTGCAGAGGCACTTCTCCCCAAAGTATCAGCAATGATTGATAAATTGGCAAAAGTGAACATCATCCACAAGAACAAAGCAGCAAATCTCAAAAGCGGTATCGCAGTATATGTAAACAACCTTTAGAAATTTACATTTTGTGACATATGAATAAAAAAACTTCCACTAACTTTGTGGAAGTTTTTTATTTATATACTATCGTGAGAATTAAAGATTGGAATAGAGGCGAGAGACCGAGGGAGAAGATGATGGAACAGGGAGTACGCTCCCTGAGCGAAAGTGAACTTTTGGCAATTCTCATCAATTCAGGAACACGTGACATGAGCGCAGTAGAGCTTGGCAGAAAGATCCTCGCCTTCGCAGGAAACTCATTAACTACGCTCTCCACACTCTCCGTAGATGAACTCTGCGGAATCAACGGCATAGGCCAAGCCAAAGCATCTAAGATAGCAGCACTTTTCGAAATAGCACGTAGAATAGAGATGCTACCTGAAGAAAAAAAGATAGTAATTGGCAATTCCGAATCGGTAGCAGGAATATTCATGCCTATGCTAAGGGATATCCCCCATGAGGAGTGCTGGGTACTCTTTCTCAACAGAAAGAATACTATAATCAGAAAAGAAAAAATAAGCCAAGGAGGCATTGCCGGAACTATAATCGACAACAGGATAATCCTTAAAAAGGCACTTCAGCTGCTTACTTCTTCAATAATTCTTATACATAATCACCCCTCAGGCAACCCCCTCCCGAGCGAGGCAGACATTAAACAGACCAAATTACTCAGAGAGGCTTGCAGGAGCGTAGATATTTCCCTGCTCGACCATATCATCATAGGCAAACAAAATTATTATAGCTTTGCAGATGAAGATGTGGGAAAATAACTATATTTGCGCGATATCAGAAAACACATCACATTCTATGACAATTATTAATCTCAGCACTGAAGATTCAATCTTCAACACATTTATCGCGCAAATGCGCGATAAGAATATCCAGAAAGACAGCATGCGTTTCCGCCGAAACCTCGAACGCATCGGTGAAATCTTTGCTTACAACATAAGCAAGACCATGAACTTTTCTGACGTTGAGGTCACCACTCCTTTAGGAATCGCTGAATGCAGGCTTCCATCCGACAATATTGTAGCCGCAACAATCCTACGGGCCGGACTGCCGCTGCACCAGGGCATTATCAACTATTTTGACAATGCCCAGAATGCCTTTATTGCAGCATACAGAAAATATGGAAAGGACAATAAATTCGACATAAAAGTTGAATACATGACAGCTCCCAACATTGAGGGAAAAGTACTTATTCTGGCTGATACAATGCTTGCCACAGGAGCCTCAGTTGCCCTTGCATACAGAAAACTTCTGGAAAACGGCACTCCTTCCAAAGTTCATATTGTCTGTCCAATAGCCAGCAGAGACGGTGTTGAATACCTGTCAAAAAGCCTTCCCCACAAAGATGTTACCTTATGGGTAGGCGCACTAGATGAAGAGCTGACAAACAAATCATACATTATCCCTGGCCTTGGTGATGCCGGAGATCTTGCATACGGAAGCAAGCTCTAAGAAGATAAAATTACATAACCTCCTTCCTGAGTCTTGCAATAGGAAAATTGAGCTGTTCGCGGTACTTTGCGACAGTTCTTCTGGCAACCTTATAACCCTTGGCAGAGAGGACTCCCACGAGCTCCTCATCAGTCAGGGGTTTAGTCTTGTCCTCAGACTCAATACTGTCGGAAAGAACCTTTTTGATCTCTCTAGTAGAGACCTCCTCCCCTGTTTCAGTCATAAGACCTTCTGAGAAAAAGTACTTCAGAGGATAAATTCCAAAATTGGTCTGGATATATTTGGAGTTGACAACTCTGGAAATAGTTGATATATCAAGATGAGTCTTTTCAGCAATATTCTTAAGTACCATCGGCCTGAGCTTTGTCTCATCTCCTTCGAGAAAGAAGTCATGCTGGAACTCCAGAATTGCATTCATGGTATTCATAAGGGTATTCTGACGCTGTCTGATTGCCTCTACAAACCACTTTGCGGAATCAAGTTTCTGTTTGACAAAACTAACCGCCTCTTTGCGTGAACGGACAGACTTGTCGGCATCACTCATCAGAATATCTGCATATCGTTTGTTTACCTTGAGCTCCGGTACGGAAAAACGTGGCATTGACAATATCAATTCCCCATCCTTATTATCAAGAATGAAATCAGGGACTACCTGCTGCGCCTGTTCTACATAGGAGTCATCTATCTGCCCCCCCGGCTTGGGATTCAGGTGAACAATCTCCTCTATAGCATCACGAAGTTCGTCTCTGGATATTTCCAGACGCGACATTATCCTTTCATAATGCTTTTTCGAGAACTCATCAAAGTAAGATGTGAGTATTTCCTCTGCGATGGTCCTGGAATGGCTCTGCTCTTTGGCTCTGAGCTGAAGCAGCAGGCACTCCTGAAGAGATCTTGCACCAATTCCTACCGGCTCAAATTCCTGAATGACACCCAGAATCCTTTCTACGTTCTCAGGGGTAGTTTCAATATTATATTTGAATGCTATATCATCAGTAATAGACTCAATATCCCTTCTGAGATAACCATCATCATCAATGCTACCTATAATATAACTTGCAATCCTGCGGTCATCTCCCTCCAAAGAGCTGAACCCCAGCTGCATCTCCAGATTCTGTTGGAAACTCTCCCTTACAGAAAAAGTATTGTATTGGGGTTTTATATCTTTTCCCTGATTGTTTACATATAGGCGGTACGATGGGGTATTATCATCCTGACCGTAATCACTTAGGGATACGTTCTTGGGTGCATCATCCTCTGTTTCAGAAGATGAAGCCTCATCCAATACAGGATTTTCTTCCAACTCCTTCTGGATCCTTTGATTCAGTTCCATCGTTGTAAGTTCTAATAATTTGATAGTCTGAATCTGTAAAGGTGATAATCCTTGTTGTAATTTTTGCTGTAAACCTTGTTTTAACATACACGCAAATATAGCTATAATTGTTTTTTAGTTGTATATTTGCTATCAAAATTTAGCACTAAATATGGGTCCCACAATAAAACCGGTTGACAGAAAACTTCTCATCAGCGAACTTACAGCTGACAAGTACATCAGAACCACAGGAAAAGGAGAAAACGAACTATACGAAGTTACCTATAAAGACTCACCAAACATCATGCGTGAAATTGGGCGACTTAGGGAGATTGCCTTCAGAGTGGCCGGAGGGGGTACTGGCAAGGATTGTGATATAGATGAATTTGACACGGACCCTACTACACCCTACCGCCAGCTGATAGTGTGGGATCCAGAAAACCAAGAAATTATCGGAGGATACAGATATCTTCTCTGCGGAGGAACACCAATAGAAAAAATGGCGACTTCCGAACTTTTCGACTTTTCAGAAGAATTTGTCAGGGACTATCTTCCTTTCACAATTGAACTTGGACGCTCGTTCGTCCAGCCAAGTTACCAAAGCGGTAACCTTAAAAGAAAGGGAATCTATGCATTGGACAATCTCTGGGACGGACTCGGAGCACTTATGCTAAAGTACGACAACTACAAATACTTCTTCGGGAAGGTCACTATGTACACCTCATATAACATCAAGGCCAGAAATACCCTTCTCAACTTCCTTCACAAATATTTCCCTGACCCTGAAAAATTAGTATTGGCTAAAGAGGAGATTGACATAGACAGCAGCAACAGATATTACGAAGAACTATTTAAAGATTTGGATTATAAAGAGGCTTACAAAGTTCTGCAGAGAGAAGTAAAACTCAATGGAGAATTCATTCCACCTTTGATCAACTCATACATGAACCTCTCACCCTCCATGAAGGTCTTCGGAACAGCCATCAACACCGGCTTCGGGGGTGTAGAAGAGACTGGTATCCTGGTCAATATAAAAGATATCTATCAGGAAAAGACAGAACGCCACCTGCGTCCGATGCAGATGGTATTAAGGTCCTTGGCAATGAGATTCCGACCTAAATGGTGGAGGAAGACTCTTTAACGAGGAATACTGCCGGATATTGGGGCCTTATCATCTCCATGAACCTCATCGCATCCGACTTAGTCTTGAAATCACCCACGGTAACCTTAAAGTAGGGTGCAGAATAGATTCTGTATACCGGTACTTCCGGGAAATTAGTGGTGAAAGTATTGGCTATCGTTTCTGAAACATTTCTGGCATCCCTGCTATTATTAAAAAATATCCTGATACGATAATAGGTATTTTTCCTTGACTTATTCTTGAGTATGTGATGATATAGGGCATCTTCTACAGAAACCGGAATAGAGACCCTGTCGGAGATTCCACCGATGAACATCTCATATTTTTCTTCATCTGAATAGGCAATTTCCTCAAGAGAGTCAACGAGGGCAATATTTGTCGAATCTGCAAATTGAAGATGATAGATACCCAGATCATCATTCTGTGCATAGCAAAATGCAACAGGCAACAAGAGTAGCACCAATGCCAGCAAAAGATTCATTTTCATCATTTACGCAAGTAATCAAGAATGGTTCTTACCGGGGTATTGTTAATCTTTACTCTCTGTTTGACACATTTGCCCATCTTGACGGTAAAAGCGCCCTCAACAGAGAAATTATCTTTATTCCAGCTTTTGATATCAAGCCCGCTGGAGAGAATGCCGATTGGATCCACGACCTTTCCATCTATAGGAATGATAACGGTCATATCTGTACCCGGGGCCAAAGTCACTGTATCAGCGAGTGAAAAAAGAATAAAATCCCTATTTTCCTTGAGAAGCATTCCCTCTGCATTCAGAAGGGAGATGTTTTTCTTGGTAGGATTCTTGACATGAGCCTTAACCTCCAAGGTAGCTTTGGTGGTACTCTTGATCTTTAATGAGTTTATCGACACATCGGAAACTTCTATTTTCCTGTAATCATTACAGGAGACAAGCAGAAGCATTGATATTGCTAAAAAAAGAAAACGTCGCATCTTTTACTATATTTTGTCTATATTTGAAACCGCAAATATATAAAAAGTTACATTTGCATATAAATGGAAACAAACAAACTATTCATTGAAACTTACGGCTGTCAGATGAACACATACGACAGCGAAGTCGTCCTTTCAATCCTGCAAAAATCAGGCTACACAATATGCGAAGGAATTGAAGAGGCTGACCTCATTCTCATAAATACCTGTTCCATAAGAGACAACGCAGAACAG
>JAQXKS010000073.1 GCA_029010575.1 Bacteroidales bacterium
GTAATCACCATCAGATAATCACTTGCACGAGATTACAAAAGAGTACCCGTCGTATAGTCTGATGTAATCCGGCATCTGTATCAAAGAGTACTCCCCTTCAAGCGGCATCTCCTCCATTGTAGGTTCGTGAACATCATCAATACGTCCCTTCAATTCCCCCTGCAGATCATCCCTCAGAAGAGAGACCAGATAATCAGCGAAATTTTTGTAATATTCGTTTCTTGTCTGTTCATACAAGGAGACATACTTGAGGGCCAGATCATAGCACCTGCTGCCAAAGTTACAGTTAACCAGTACTGTTCCGTCATCCCTGACAGCACTTGAAAATCCGCAGAGATTATCCGAGCACCTCTGGGCAACCTCAGATCCGTTGGATATTACAAAAGAAAGTTCCTTGTTCACCACATCCACTTCCTGAGGAATTGTTACCTCGAAGACCTTGCAGTCTCCCTCCACGAAAGAGGATATTGTGACATTATTTCTCAGCAGTGAATAATCATATAGCTCATCATACGAAGCGACCCAAATATTATCAGCCCCCTCCTTGCCATAAAGCCTAGCAACTGTACGGAGAAACTCGACTTCATCCTCATTGGGTCTGTGGCAAAATTTACTTACCAGAAGAGGATGGTCGCTACATGCCTGACAATAGAGTTCATCGAGTTTTTCTTCATTTGTAGCATTACTATTCCCCCCGAAGACAGAGACCTTATAGAGAGATGGATTGTCGTCAAAACAGATATCCGTATAACTGTTGTCCGTTACACTTACCATACAGACCAGAGGGTTCAGCATGGCAGCCTCGACATAATACCTGCTTCCATTAGGCTGTGCGAGAGTCTTCATCCTATACCCTATCTTCGAGAAGGTCTTCTCATAATCAGAGCTAAAACCTTCAGCAATCTCTGAGGGGTCCTCCTGTGACCATTTCTCCGGAGCCACATCGTGCCAATAGACAGCATTCCCCATATCTGTCATCATCTGCAGCTCCTGCCAAGTAATATAAATGTGATATTCGGAACTGTTTTCATCGTGGATAATGCCATCCTTGTTGTACTTATTCCAGATTGAAGGCTGAATGGACTCTCCGAATGTAAAACGTCTGTCATTTCCACAGCCATCTGTAATACATAGCGGCTCATCACGGTAACCTGCAGTCGGAGACATACCGAAATGGAAAAACTCCTGATCATCTATCCATAACCCGTTTATGCAGGCAAAAATTTTGGACCAGCCATTTTCATATGAATCATCTATACGATATGAAAAGGCAAAATGTTTGTCATACTTGAGTGGAGCAATATCAATAGTGATATCATCCGGATTGGAAGTGCCCAAAGGTATACGGAAACTGAAGGTTTCAGAATTATGTGGTTTGACAGAAACTTTGAACGGGTTTTCTTTATATTCGGAAGAATAAGTTACATCATAATCAAGATACATCTTGAAAGTAGATTTTTCTGGAAAAATCCCCTTCAGGGCTGCCTCTTTGGCTGAAAGAGTGACCTTCATACCTTCATGCTGCGGTTCTGCATCAGTGACAGGGGATGGTAAATACAATGTACATTTCCAATCCGGACTGCTTATCCGCTCGATTATACGCTCATTTCTATGATTATAATAAAGAACATCTACTTCAAACAGCTCCAGAAGGTCCTCACTTGCATTTATGTAATAAGAATAACTTGCAGGCATTGTCATCCTCATACATGAACTCAAATGTAGAGCTGTGAGCAATAATATGACCACTCTCCGCTTCACAATCTCTTATATTAAGATTATTTGTCAGAGAATTTGTCAAGTTCAAAATAAAATTCCGTGCCGAAACCCTCCTCAGATCTGAAGCGGACAGTTCCGCCAAGGTAATTTTCACCGATAAGCTTCATGCTATATGTTCCAAGGCCGTGACCGGTTTTCTTGGTAGTATTGCCCTGAATAAAGATTTTGCTCTTGACACTTGGAGTCATGACAAGGTCATTGTGAACTGAATAAATAACCCTCTGACCTTCTGCCCACGCACGCACTATCACATCACCACCGCAGCTGGATTCACATGCATTCTTGAACATATTATGCATCACCCTATTGGCCAGGACCTTATCTGACTCGATATATTCGTCAGTCAACTTTGAATCAACGATAACATTCACATTCAATATATCATTGGCCACATGAATGAGACTATCCTTGACAAAATCGATGATCTCACTTGCCTTGAAGAGGGTTTTCTCAGGTTTCAGAATACCTTGAATAGCATAAATCAGATCTCTCTGCGACTTGATCTGCTCCATCATCTGAACGGAAATACTCTTCAGGATAGCACGCATCTCCTCCTGATTACTGTCATCGATACATTCCAGCATACCATTAAGGGCACCGGACAGATTAAGCAGGTCGTGGCAGAAAACACGCTCGAGCATCTGTTCGCGCATCAGCGCTGTCTGGTCGACAAGAAGCAGAATAGAGTAATCTTTTCCATCCTCAGAAAAGGGAGTAGAGATAACATGTGCACTGTAATCCCTATTGTTTTCAACCAACATTGTAACATCTCCCTCCAGTCTCCTGTTCTCACACATACTCTTCTTAACCAGAGCACGTAATGGACATTGCGGACAGTTCTCATGACATCCACACCCATCAGCTGCATTTAGAGAATTCGAGCACTTCAAATAGTCACCAACACATAATTTAGCATCCTGATTTACAGGATCATACTCAATAAAATGAATTTGCAGTTCTTCGTCTACAACCAAAAAGAAAGAGCCAACACCTGAGAAGATATGATTGTCCTCAATGAAGTGAAATAGTTTAAGTCTGTCCATAACTCAAAATCTGCCGCAATATATTGACTATTGTTCAAATATCCAAAAATATCGTACACTATCCAATTATTCCTCAGACAGCATTTATAACTTAACAAATAGATAAATATAATAAACTACCAATATGGCTATCATAACCGCTCCTTCAATACGGTCAATCTTGAACTTGCCTCCTGAATACGACCACACCCAAGGAAGTATAGCGCTTACAGCAAGCACTATGGCATCCACTATCGTCACATGACCAAAAGAGAGGGGCGTAACGAGTGCCGACACTCCAAGAATCAAGAGGATATTGAATACATTTGAGCCCAAGATATTACCCAAGGCCAGCTGCCCTCTTCCCTTGACAGCAGCCACGATACTGGTTGCCAGTTCCGGAAGCGATGTACCGCCTGCAAGTATTGTGATGGCAATAAACTTGTCACTCACACCCAATTCTCTTGCCAGACGAGTTGCGGAATCTACAAAGAGCTCACCCCCGAAAATAAGACCGGCCAACCCTGCCAAAACCATGACGACAGTAAGGTAAATCGGCCGGTTCCTGGCTCTCTTTTCCTCTTTGTCAACAGACTCGCCTTTGGCAGATGGTCTAAAAACAATATAGACATATAATGCAAACAGCACTACAAACAACGAGCCGACCATCCTTGAGAGTGCAGAGGATCCCATTCCAAACAGAAGCAGCAATAATGTAACTATCAGAGTAATGGGAATATCCCTTTTTCTATTGACATTTGTCACAGAAACAGGATACAGAAGGGCAGTAAGACCAAGAATAAACAACGTATTGAATATATTGGATCCTATCACATTCCCCACCGCAATATCAGAATTGCCGGATATTGCTCCTGTCAGACTCACTACCAATTCAGGACAGGATGTACCGAACCCCACAATCGTAAGACCTATAACAAACTCACTAACACCGGCCCTGCGCGCTATCCCCGAGGCACCATCAACAAGACAGTTTGCTCCCAGAACAATAAGAGCCAAACCAGAAATCAATAAAAGTAGATTCATAACATTGCCTCCGCGCCACAAACATTATACCAACATCATCCAGATACCGTCCACATAGCTTGTACGCGGATGGTCTGCTATAGCATATCCATGTTCTTCCATGTATGCAAATGCCTCAGCATATGACTGATAAAATCTATCATACGGACCATAGTGATTCATACATAGAGCTTTGGGAACCGCAGGAAGGTGTTTGAACTGGATAATACAGCTTTCCTGACTTACCTGCTCGACCTGTTCGCAGTACTCTATGTCAATATCACTATTTTTATATCCTTTAGTGTAATCCATTAGTGTCCCGTTAAAATGGGACACTAATGACATTGCATTTATTGTTGTTATTTCAAATAATCATAATACCTTCGAAGTGGATTTTGATGCAAGGAGAGGCAAGCTTCGATGACCTTTCCGCCCTTGTCAAGTTGCACCCTCAGGTCTTCTGCCACCGTGTGAGTTATATTGTCGAACTGTTTTATGTCATTCATATCGCCATGTCCAATAGGGTTTTCTTACACCTAGACAACGCAAATGGCGTAGCCTTCTTTCCAAAGCATGAGCAAAGGTTACGAAAAATTTGGAATTATATTGGTATATTTGTAGAATCAATGATTCATGCAAATTTGAGATGAAAAAGATAATTTTTGTATGCCATGGGAACATATGCCGCTCACCGATGGCCGAGTTCATATTTAAGAAATTGGCCAGAGGAATCGGAATGGAGGAAGATTTCGATGTCAGCTCTGCAGCTGTCTCCTACGAAGAAGAGGGGAACGATATCTATCACTATGCTGCTGAAACATTACAGCGGCACGATATTCCTTTCGGGAATCACAGAGCCCACAGGATAACGGAAAGAGAGTATGAAGAAGCTGATTTGGTGGTAGTTATGGACTCATCGAATCTACGCCTGCTCCAAAAGATTTCCACGGATACCTGCAAAGCCCACAAACTGCTTGAATACACAGGGGAAAACTCCGATGTGGCAGACCCTTGGTACACCGGCAATTTCGAGCAGGCATATACAGACATCCTCCGTGGATGCAGGGCATTGCTGAATCATCTGACAACGACAAATAACTAAATTATTTTAGTCTGGCTGTAGTTTTTTGACGATTTTCGCGTCTTATGAACAAAAAACCTATGACGGAACAAGAATTTGAAACAGTCGTAAGGAGGCATATATGAAATCTACTTCATCTGTGGAGTGGCATTTGGAATAGCGATAGGCTTAATAATAGGATTACGAATCCGCCGCAAAATCATCCAGTCCGCACAAGAGCTGCTCGACCAGATTGAAGGTCTTCGAGAAATCTGAAATTATTGATTCAATAAATTTTAAGTACATGACAAAAAATAATTTTATGAAACTAAACAAAGCCCTGTTTGTAATCGGAATTTGTCTGATGATATGTTCCTGCAACACAAGCAATACATCAAATGTAATAATCAGGGATCAGGTTGAATCGGCATTATCCGATGGAGGAAATATCAATCTCCATGAACTGCAATGGACAAGAGAGCCCAAGGCGTTCTCAATCAAAGGCGATACCCTGGAAATAACTACTGCACCTCATACCGACCTTTGGCAGCGGACATATTATCATTTCCGCAACGACAATGCTCCGGTATTCCAGATGCAGACCAAAGAGCAATACTTCAGTTTCACAGTAAAGACGAATTTTACCCAAAGCCATCAGCGCTTCGACCAGTGCGGCATCGTAATGTATCTGGACTGTGACAACTGGCTCAAATCATCAGTTGAATATGAAAATGAGAAGTTCCAGCATCTTGGAAGCGTAGTCACCAACAACGGTTATTCAGATTGGGCAACAACAGCGATTCCTGCCGATGTCAAAACGATGTGGTACCGATTCTCCCGCCGCGCTGACGACTATTGCATAGAGTGTTCCAGCGATGGAGTGAACTTCAGCCAGATGCGCGTCTGCCACATGTTCAAAGGTGGAGATATAATCAGCTTTGGAGTCTATGCATGCTCTCCTGAGGAATCCTCATTCACTGCAGTATTTACTGACTTTAAGATAACTGAATGCATGTGGAAGGCCCACGATGGCCAGCAGCCCGATGAAGAATAGACTTCCGGACTATCTCCTTGACATCCCCACACCCTGACGCTTTAATGAAGCTGCGTGCACAATTGAGAAGCCGTACATTAGCATCCATTGTCAAACACACACTTCAGATTCTCTTTAAATTAAAGGATGCCTCAATCTTGTCATAGGGAATGACACTGTCAACGTCGTCATAGAGGTCGGGATGCACAGCACCGGGGATAATGAGCACGAAGGTCACCTCCATCGGATAATACATCTAAGATAAAATTTTTGCTAGAATCAAAAAGTTGTATCTTTGCATCACTAGAACTCGCCAAGCCTCTTAACAATGCTTAAATAGGCGGGTCTTTTTTTATTCTATATGGTACCTTATAGCAAACCAGCCAAGTCTCCTGCAGACTTGGTTCAACAACTAAAACAGAGAGGCCTCGACATCGCAGACGAAGCTCGCGCAGAGCGTTACATTGACAACATCGGCTACTATCGTCTGAGTGCATATATGTATCCTTTTCTTGCCGAACCTAAGACCGCCCACCAATATAAACCGGGAATCACCTTTGACCGCGTACTTAGGCTTTATCGCTTCGACAAAAAACTGAGGGTGTTGCTATTCAACGAGATTGAGAAGATAGAGGTAGCATTTCGTGCCGATGTTGTGAATACTATCACGGACAGGACCGGGGACATATTCTGGATGACCAATCCTTCCTATTAACATTTCCCGACAGTCCCTAAATAATAGCATGGCACACGCCCTGCGTTCTTTATGTACCTGATACGGCAAGGCGGAGACGCTCTCGCAAACCCTCCTGAGCTCGTTGGAGGCTCCAAAAACAGCCAGCACATAAAAGGCCAGGCAGCAGACATCGCAAGCGATGCTCCAATCCGCCTTGCCAGGATTGTGATTGACAGAGGACTTAACTTTGACCAGATGATCCTGTACCCAAACTTCATCCACCTCAGCTACACCCTCGAGAGAGCGAACCGCAAACAGATACTATACAGTATAGACTACTACGTATCTAAACTCCAAACGCTATCAACATCAAAAACGACACTATCCAATATTTTCTGAAAATCATAACCCTCGTTCTCGGAATCCTGCTGCTTTTCAACATTGTCAACGCAATAGGATACTTCGTTAATGAACACAGAAACGCCCATCCCGGCGAGATAAGAGTC
>JAQXKS010000074.1 GCA_029010575.1 Bacteroidales bacterium
TTGCCGTAGGAGAGGATACTCCCCCGCCCGTCTCCGAAATCATGACACCAGTTGCTTGCATCCTGAATCTGGCTTATATAGAAAGGAGTGCCGGGATAGGACTCGGGGGTCTTCATATCTCCGCTTCTCTCTTTCTGTCCTTTGTTTCTGGAGAGGCAGACTGGATACACTGCCAAAAGGAGTGTATCCCCGCCCCTATTTTCATAGACACTCAGTCGTTCCTGATGTATTTTCGAAATGACGTAAAAGCAGTTGTCAAGGTTCTGTGCCTCTTCATATATCCTGCGGACTGTGAGAGTATCGTTCTGCGCTGATGCAACGATTCCAGCCAGGAGTGCTGCTGCGATAAAGATAATCCTGAACATATACTATTTAATCTCTCTTGAAGACGTCGCGTGTATATACTTTTTCCGCTACATCGTCCAGAACCGCGTCGTAACGGTTGGCGATTATTGCCTGGCTCTCTCTTTTGAATGTATCGAGGTCATTGATTACCCTGCTTCCGAAGAATGTCGATCCGTCGGGAAGTGTAGGTTCATAGATAACGACTGTGGCGCCCTTTGCCTTGATTCTCTTCATCACACCCTGAATAGCGCTCTGTCTGAAGTTATCGGAGTTGGATTTCATGGTAAGGCGGTAGACTCCGATGGTCACGGGGCGCTCCTGCTGGATGTTGAATCCGTTTACTGACGAGTAGTCGTAGTATCCGGCCATCTTGAGGACTTGGTCTGCAATAAAGTCCTTACGGGTACGGTTGCTCTCTACGATTGCGGTCATCATGTTCTGAGGTACATCATCGTAGTTGGCCAGAAGCTGCTTGGTATCCTTGGGAAGGCAGTATCCACCGTAACCGAACGAAGGGTTATTATAATGTGTGCCGATACGGGGGTCCAGACCGATTCCCTCTATTATGGAACGGGTATCGAGACCCTTCATTTCAGCGTAGGTATCGAGTTCGTTGAAGTATGAGACGCGCAGTGCGAGGTATGTGTTGGCAAACAGTTTTACCGCTTCGGCCTCTTTCATTCCCATAAGGAGTGTGGGTACATCCTTCTTAATCGCTGCTTCCTGAAGCAGACGGGCAAATGTGCGTGCCGCTTCATCTATATGATTTCCTGCGATTGCCCTGATGGCTCTGTTCTCTTCATCGCTGTCGTTGATCATTTTGGGATATCCGACGATGATCCTCGAGGGGAAGAGGTTGTCGTAGAGAGCCTGGCTTTCACGCAAGAACTCAGGTGAGAAAATGAGTCTGAATTTGGAATCAGAATCAAGTCCCTGATCTGCAAAACGTTTGGCATACTTTACATAAAGGCTTCTGGTGTATCCGACAGGTATGGTACTTTTGATGACCATTACAGCTTCGGGGTTTACCGATAGAACGAGTTCTATTACCTCTTCAACGCGTGATGTATCAAAATAGTTCTTGATAGGGTCATAATTGGTCGGTGCGGCTATGACCACGATATCTGCATCCCTGTAAGCAGATGCACCGTCCAATGTTGCTGTCAGATTCAGCTTTATATCATTTCCCTGGTAGTCTTTTCCGGATAGATACTTTTCAATATACTCATCCTGGATAGGACTTTTTCTTTGGTTAATCAGGTCTACTTTTTCAGGTACTACGTCGACTGCTGTTACACAATGGTACTGAGAAAGAAGTGTAGCAATGCTAAGACCGACGTAGCCTGTACCCGCTACGGCGATCTTCAGATCGTTATAAGCTCTCATAATACTGTAGATTTAAATGATTTATTGTTTTGATTGAGTATGACCGAACCATCTGTCGTAATCCTTCAGATGGCTGATCAGGTTGATTTGGGATTTTCTGAGTTTCGAATCGTTTGTGAGCTTACCCAAAAGCTCATGTGATTTGTTGTAATAGATGCTGCTATCGGTGCATCCGTATATAGTAGTGTATATGAGCATCTGAAGATTTATGCTTTTGGTCAGCTGCGCGAGCATGATCATCTCGCTCATAATACTCTTTCTGTTTTCTTCGTCTCCCAGAACGGTGTATGCCTTAAGCAGAAGCACTGTTTTTCTGGTTCTTAGGGCACCTTTCGGACTCTTGAGATTCTTGAAGTAATTGACCACCTCTGTCGCCAGATCTCTATCTTCCTGCGTTACAGAAGCTGTAAAGTGGTTCTCAAGCCCATGGTGAAGGCCGTTGTTATATCTGTCATTGTTCAGACGGTCATATATGCTTTTGTCTGATTCGTTGATCTCTATGACTTCGTAATCAGAGGGAGAGATGTTACACAGAGGTACATTGAACACCTCGGGGAGCCTTATGAAGACCTGAGGAGACTTGCTGCCCTTGACAGTGGCAACCTCGGCAATTATTCCCTTGTAATTTCCTGAAGTGATTTTGACCTTGTCCCCCTTGGTAACAAAAGAGGCATCGGGCGAAAAGACAGGAAGGACATCATTGTAGGCCTTGGCTATCCACCTGAGGTTCTCGATCTCTTCATCTGTCAAGAACGGGTAGGAACTTTCATATTCATCAACATATCTGCGCTTGCGCAGGAAGTTATACTGAGGTATGACCTCCTTGAGTTCTAGTATCTCCTTTACGGAGGCCTTTATGAATATGTAATTGTACAGAAGAGGGGTACTCGACCGACGATGATTTGCTGAGACACTTACCATTGTAGGGGCAAAGAACTCGTAAACCTTCTCTCCGTTTTCCTTTCTTCTGTCGAGCTCTCTCTCCAATGCTGAAGACGGCTTTCCTCGGTGATTTCCAGGTAAAATCAGTATATACCAGCGAATCACATTCATCTGATGAAGCACATCAATCTGCCTATTTATTAAGTCGCAATTGTCCATTTTTCACGTCAGCACATATCTTCGCCATATCAACATAGTTATATAACTATCTGATTACGAATAAGTTATAGGTTAAGAAGTAAAAGTTTCGAAAATTAATATGTCTCCGCACTCCTTCTCCTATCCGTTTTTCAAATCCAAAAGTAACAATAATTATAGCAATAACAAAATAAATTTCTAAAAAGGATAGCCGATTCCGAACTGAAACGATGCTCCACCCCTGCTGAACCAATCTTTCGGGACTTTCCATGACCTTACTACAGGGTCATAAAGCTTTATACCATAGTCCACACGGATCAAGATAAAATTCAGGTCCAGCCTAAGCCCAAGACCTCCACTCAGAGACGAAGTTGACAGAAAAGAAGACCATCTGAAGAAGGAATCCTCATCAAGAGTAGATCCTGCCATGGAGGAGTGGTCGGCATTTCTATCAAGGTTCCAGACATTTCCCCAGTCAAAGAAGATTGCCCCCTTGACCGCCGAGAAGATTGGGAAACGGTATTCTATGTTGGCTTCCAGCCTCATATCTCCGGTCTGGTTCGGGATGGAGAAGGTGTTGTCCAGTTTGGAGGATCCAGGTCCTACTCCCCTGCCCGTCCAGCCCCTGAGACTGTTCGAGCCCCCTCCCCAGAAGAGGCGTTCGAAAGGCATCTTGGTAGAGTTGCCATAGGCATATCCAATCCCTCCCAATGCCCTGACCGCGATGGAATGCTTTTTCTCTTTTCCGATCATCCATGTGTATGACAATGAGAGTTCTCCGCGCACGAACTGCGAATAAGGGGAGTCCCAGATGGTATGGAATCCTGAGGAGTCAACAGCCATGAACTTGTTGAATGCCGAAAGCAGGTTTCCAGAAATATCTACCTGCAGGGAGGCTTTGAAGCAGTTGTCAGACGGCAGCATGCCCGGTACGCTGGCATATTGGAAGTTAAATCCAAGACCCATGTCGAAGTGGTTCTTATATGCTTCACGGACAAAAGGGTCTGTCAGGGATTCCATGAATTCGTTACTATAGACAGGCAGATTCACGATATTCAGCTGCAAGGGAGTTATCTGGTAGTAGAATTTATTGGAACTGCTGCTCCAGTTCCATCCAAATTTTCCCCCAATCATATTTCGGGTATATTCCGGTCTTTTTTGGTAATTGTAGGACAATGCAATATCTGTACGGGGAACAATCCGCCTAAACATTCTGTCGGGTAAAAGGACAAAAGTAGGAAAGCTCAATCCTGCATTTGCACCGAACTCAATCGCTCTGGTAGGGCTGGTTACCGAGAATTGAAAGTTTCCCATTACCGAGAGTGATAGCCATTCACCTCCGTTAAAAATATTTCGATTAAAGTATGATATTGCTGGGGATAATCCGATGAGTCCTGAAGAGTTGGTAGATGCCTCGAGGTTAACCTTGTATCCGTGGATTTTCGATGGCAGAAGTCTGATCATTACATCGACGACATTGGTGTCTACTTTTGTAAGTTCCAGATTCACACTGCTATAGACTCTCAGGTTAGCAAGTCTTCGATAGCTCAGGTTCACGATATCGCTACTATACAGGGCACCTGGTTCTATAAGGTTCATCGTATAGAGAATAGATGGTCTAATGCGCCTTTTCTTGTCGTATAGAATGCTTATATTTTCGTAATGAACAGTATCGTAGATCTGCGGAATCTTCTGAGCGATGGATGCACGGTATCTCAGATTATCTGAAACTGGGTAAATGTAAACGTCCCCGAAGTAGAACTTTCTATGTGGTCTACCTTCATCGGATAACTCTTTTCTGGTGTGATTCTTTATGATTACTTTCAGCAATACAGAATCTTTTACCGAGATTGTATCAGCTCTGAAGAAGTAGTAATTCTTCGAAAATTCATAGTAGCCTTTGTTCTTAAGGTACTCTTCCGAACGTTCTGTTTCCTTGTCAAGAAGACTTTCAGACAATGGCATACCTACCTTTATAAGGGAGTTGAGTGTGTCGGCCATAACATCCGGCAGAAGCTGAGGATCTTCTACTTCATAGCTGATGCTCTTGATGGGATATTGTTTTCCAAGGGTGATGTTGTAATAGACCACCGCCTTGCGGTTCTTGACACAGATGCTGTCTGTCACCTGCGAATAGTAGTACCCCTGATTCTCCAAATAGGTGGTTATGTTGCCTTTGCTCTCTTCTACCATGTCTGGCCTGAAGACAACAGGTTCCTGCCCTATCTTGTGAACAATATTGTCCCACCATTTGCACTTGCCGGTGTCCCAGTTGTATATATATATTGCGGGGTTCCAGCCTCCTTTCTTGCCTTTGAATATGTAGGAATTTGGCTTTTGGCGGATATATTTGTCGACTCCGGATGGATTGAATTCAGGATATTGCTTTGAGTTAGTGACTGTTACAACATTGCTTGCAAGTCGGGATTCTCCCTCTCGGAGTGCCTTGGTGGTACTGCATCCGCTCAGGGTGGAGATGACAAGCAGGATTCTCACTGCTATATATAATAGGTACTTCTTTTCCATTAGTGAGTTATTGTCTGCAAATTTAAGAAATTTTATAGGCTTATAAAAATAGAAATGATATATTTGCAACTTGAATATTTAACCAAAGTATCTTACTTACATATATTGGAATGAAGAACAAGTACATTGATTTGATTGAACAGACTTTTGAATTCCCACAGGACGAATTCAAAGTTGAAGATGGAAATCTTACTTTCCACAATATTCCTATTATGGATGTAATCCAACAGTACGGAACACCTTTGAAGATCACCTATCTGCCGAAGATCTCTTCGCAAATCCAAAGGGCCAAGAGGATGTTCAATGTGGCTATGGCAAAGGTCGACTATAAGGCTGACTATCATTACTGTTATTGTACCAAGAGCTCACACTTCTCTTTCGTACTCGAGGAGGCTCTCAAGAATGACATCCATATCGAGACCTCTTCCGCTTTCGATTTGAATCTGATAGAGGCACTTTATGATAGTGGCACAGTGGACAAGGACTTGTATATTATCTGCAACGGCTTCAAAAAAGATACTTACATCGAGAATATCGCCCAGTTCATCAATAACGGCTGGAAGAATACTATCCCCGTGCTGGACAATATGCCCGAATTCGACAGACTGGACAAGGTGGTGAATGTGCCTACGAGAATCGGTATCAGGATTGCCTCTGAAGAGGAGCCCAAGTTCGAATTCTATACCTCAAGGCTTGGTATCCGCTACTCTGACATTCTCCCTTTCTATAAAGAAAAAGTGAGCAAGAACAGTAAGTTTTCGCTCAAGATGCTACACTTCTTTATCAATACCGGTATCCGTGACAACGCCTACTACTGGAATGAGTTGAGAAAGTGTGTAGAAGTCTACTGTGACCTTAAGGCTGTATGCAGTGAACTTGATTCTATCAATATCGGTGGCGGTCTTCCGATCAAGAACTCTCTGGCGATGGATTACGACTACGAGTATATGATAGAAGAGGTGATTGCAGCTATCAAGAGTATATGTGACCAGAGGGGTGTGCCTGTTCCCAATATTTTCTCCGAGTTCGGTTCGTACACTGTCGGAGAGAGTGGTGCGACTATTTTCTCTATCTTGGATGTAAAACAGCAGAACGACAGGGAAAGATGGTATATGATCGATAGTTCGTTCATGACGACACTGCCTGATACTTGGGGTATTAACCAGCGTTTTATCTTGCTTCCGATTAATCATTGGGACAAGGAGTACCAAAGGGTTTTCCTCGGTGGTCTTACTTGCGACAGTCAGGACTACTACAATGCCGAGGCCCACGCCAACGCAATCTTCCTTCCTAAGGTCTCCAAGGATGATGAGGAACCTCTCTACATCGGATTCTTCCACACCGGTGCATATCAGGAGTCGATTGCCGGTTACGGTGGCATCCAGCACTGTCTGCAGCCTGCACCCAAGCACATTATCATAGACAGAACTGAGGACGGGGACTACACTACCAAACTTTTCAGCAAGGAGCAGACTTATAAATCAATGCTCAAGATCCTCGGTTACTAACCCCCTCCCCTTGTGATGAACTAAACATCACCGACAAGGAACTAACACTCCCCCTGTGATGAACAAAAGCATTCCCAGTAAGGCTGACATAAAGCTGATTCACTCTCTTGCCAGAAAGAAGGCAAGGGAGGAGTCAGCTCTTTTTGTCGTTGAAGGTGAAAAAATGGTCGCAGAGGCCCTTGCTTCGGGGCTTGAAATTGAGGCGGTCTATTACCGTAATACCATAGGAGAAGAGATGATGAGCCGTATTTCCCTTCTGAGTTCTCCCTCCCCCGCCCTTGCTGTTGTCCGTCAGCCGGCACCCGACATGCTGAAGGAAGAGGGGATTACCCTGGTGCTGGACGGTGTGCGGGATCCGGGAAATCTGGGCACAATTCTTAGACTTGCCGAGTGGTTCGGTATCGAGAATGTGGTCTGTTCCACGGACTGCGTAGATGTTTTCAATCCCAAGACAGTCCAATCGACTATGGGAACGATTCTTCGCAAAGTTCCTCTCTACACTGATATCCACGAGTTTATCACAGCTCAGCGCGCTGCCGACATTCCGGTCTACGTCACAGCTCTTTCTGGCGACAATATTTACAGCTCAGGTATCAATCGTCTGAGTCGGGCTGTATTCGTTATGGGCAGCGAGAACAACGGTGTCAGCCCTCAGATCATGAGCCTGGCCACCGGAGCGCTCTTCATCCCTCCCTTCCCAGCCACCTGCAACACAGGCCGCAGCGAATCCCTGAACGTCGCCATCGCCACATCGATCCTCTGCTACGAACTCCGCCGCCCCTGATAATCTACCGTCAGGTTTCCCACTTGAGCCAATGCTTTTAATCTGTTATATTACAGGGCTGAGCCGAATTTTTCTTTGAATGCTTTATTGTATGCGGCTGAGTGTTGTTTATGCTGCTTGAAGGATGAAGTAAAATTATGTGTGCCATCAAAAGTAGGCTTGGCACAGAAATAAAGATAATCAGACTTTTCGTACTCAAGAACGGCATCGATTGCGGCCACAGGCGGAATTGTAATAGGACCGGGAGGCAGGCCACGTCTTTTATAGGTATTGTAAGGAGAATTGACCTCAAGATGACGGAAAAGAATCCTCTTGAGATCCGGTTCAGAATCGATAAATGCGTATTTAATGGTTGGACAGGCCTGAAGAGCCATATTCTTGTATAACCTGTTGATATATACTCCGGCTATCTTATACATCTCGCTGGTGATGTTGGTCTCTTCACAGACAATGGAAGCGAGCGTGATGACCTCCCTTCTTGTCATGCCTATTGAGCGGGCAAGCGAATCCCTCCTGCCATTCCAGAAGGACTCTGATTCTGAATTCAGTCTTGCAACAATATCCTCTGGACTCTCTGTCCAATATATGTAGTAGGTATTCGGTATGAATATATGGAAATTATCATCATTGATCACCTTGGCAAACGAGGCGGAATCAGCCTCAAAATTTCTTCCTAAAAAGGCAGCTAAATCGCATGGTCGTCTCAGGTGCGCACGCAAAGTAAGCCTGACGGGGTCCTCTCTTCCATTGGCAATTATCCTAATGACTTGCTGATTGGAAAGGCCTTCTGTTATACGGTAACGACCTGGTTCAAAATGCTTTTCAAACTCCCTATATCGGGCAGCCCTGATAAAGGAGTTGAAGTTTCTGAATGAACCGGATTGACGAAGCACATCGGTAACTTCATCATAATTCATTGACGAACTGATATATATAACAGATTCCTTTATCGTGTTAGGACGTTTGAACGTCGAGTAGTAACGCCAGGCAAAAAAACCTGCTACTAAAGCGGCAGCCGTCAGCAGTATGACTATTGTTTTAAAGACCGTTTTATACTTCATGTCCGTCTTGTATTGTTATTAATTCAGATGGTGTCTGTATATTATCTCTTTCTCAAATAGACAGTATCTCCCTCGCGTAATTTGTTGTTTTTGAGAGTCTGATTATTGTATTTGAGAAGTTTTTTGAGCTTGATTCCATATTTCTGGGAAATCGAGTAGTAGGTTTCGCCATCTTCAGCGATATGGACATCCAGATACTTGGGGGCACTGTTCTTTTTGACCCTCAGATAGACGACAGTCCCCGTTTCAATCGGCTGGCTCTTGCGAAGGTCATTGAAGCTGAGAAGTTCGCATGTGA
Organism: Bacteroidales bacterium; assembly: GCA_029010575.1. GTDB lineage: Bacteria > Bacteroidota > Bacteroidia > Bacteroidales > UBA932 > Coprenecus. The sequence continues at coordinate 8,989 of JAQXKS010000074.1, forward strand.
AGAGGTTATACTCTTTGGCAATAGATTCGTATGAATCGCATTCTGAAGCAACTATATATGGGACACCGTTCTTGGCGTAGATGGTTCTGAGTGCCGAGAATTTATACAAAGGAGAGGTAGAGGCGGGGATATACTCTTCGACCTGCATAAGAAGCGAAGGAGATGGGGGTAGAAGCTCCGGAGTGTCATACTGGAACAGACGATAGTCTTCTATGATGGTAATAAGTTTCTGTGCATACGCAGGATCTGTTGCATAACCGGCCTTTTTCAGACCGTGGGCCCATCCTTTGTAATCAGTAATATCCAGATCAAAAAGGAACTCATAACGTTCTCTGTATCTGATGAAGTCTGAGTGATCCTTGTAAGAGTCAAGAACATGACTATAGTGACGGAAACAGGATTTGCCAGGGTCATCGTCCTTCTTGTAGAATTTCTTGCCGGTCCAGTCACTATGGCACTTAATCCCGAAATGGTTGTTGGCAGTTCGTGCTAGATCGGAGTTTCCATCGGACGACTCAAGACATGCCTGCGCGAGAGTTATGCTCGCCGGGATACCGTGGGAATGCATCGTCTCAATAGCCAGATCCTTGTACTTTTCTATATATTGGGCTCTTGTCAGCTTCTGTCCATACATTAGGCTGTATCCGGTCACAAGCAGAACAAGAGAGACCAAAAGATTACGTTTCATCTCTATTCTCTTATTTCAAGTTCACAAATTTTCAAATATAGTCATCTTTGTCTATATTTTCAATAATTAATTCTGTACTGCCAAATTATCAGTCGATACAGCCGCGTCATAGGGCAACTTGCCGATGAGCGTAGAACCGGACTCTGCGCCGTTTTTTGCGCTGCTCCTTGCTCATAGCTACTGGATGACACCGCTTCCGAGCATTTCCAAGTCGCTGTCATCGGTATACCATACGGCGAACTGGCCGGGAGTGATTCCACGCTGGTACTGTTCGAAGAGTATGTAGAGAGCATCCTCTCGTTGGAACAATGTGGCTTTCTGCAGCGGCTGACGATATCGTATTCTGACCAAAAGGTCGCGTCGTTCTCCCGGGGACATCTTCAGGTCCTGACGAATCCAATGGATCTCGTTATTTGAGATTCTGAGTGCCTTTCTGGAGAGGCCCGGATGGCGATGGCTCTCTCCCACATAGATGGTATTGGTCTCCATTTCTATGTCGATGATGAAGATGGGCTCTTTGTGGCCTCCAATGTTGAGTCCTTTACGCTGTCCGATGGTGTAGTACTGAGCACCGATATGGGTGCCGATTTTCTTTCCGTCAGACTCTTTGTAGTGGTACTGTGCCGCCATTTTCGGCAGAATATCCCAATGATTCTCTTCGTACTCTCCGATGTTGTTCCATTTGTCAGGAAAAGATGGCGCATCGCTGACAGGATATCCGGGATATCCACTCATGTTATTGTAGAAGTCGGGAAAGATCTCTATAACATTGCCCTCTTTGGATGAGAGTTTCTGCTGCAGAAATACCGGCAGATCCACCTTTCCCACAAAACATATTCCCTGAGAATCCTTTTTGTCTGCGCTTGGCAAGCCTGCCTGTGCCGCGATTTTCCTGACTGTCGGCTTGTCGATATCTCCAATCGGAAATAGTGCGCGGCTGAGCTGCTGCTGTGTGAGCTGGCATAGGAAGTAGCTCTGGTCCTTGTTACTATCGGTTCCCGCGAGGATTCTGTAGACTGGACTGCCGTCTGATGCTGTTTCGACGATTTTTCGGCAATAGTGTCCTGTTGCCACATAGTCGGCTCCCATGCTGATAGCCGCATCGAGGAATGCTGCAAATTTGATCTTGCTGTTGCACAGAACATCCGGGTTCGGTGTACGTCCCTTAGAATACTCACTGAACATATAATCGACGACATCCTTTCTGTAAGTGTCTGACAGATCGATAAATTTGAAAGGTATTCCTATCTTTTTGGCTACCATCTTTGCCACGCTCAGGTCCTCTTCCCATTCACATTCTCCGTGAAGTGTTCCTGTTATGTCGTGCCAGTTCTGCATGAAGAGTGCAAAGACATCGTATCCAGCTTCCTTAAGCAGGTATGCTGCTACCGATGAATCGACCCCTCCAGATAGACCTACTGCTATCTTTTTGTTTTTCAGTTCATTTGAATATTCCATTCCGATTGGACCTTTTATTTTTCTAAAATTTTCACGCAAAAATAAATTAAAAATATTGTTTTAAGATAAAAATGTATATCTTTGCGCTCGGGTAAGTCTTACACGACCAGCTCCCATCCAACTTCCCCAGGGCCGGAAGGCAGCAAGGACACGATGGTCGTAGCGGTGCGATGTAATCAGCTTACCCTTTTTTTGTCTGTATATTTAGTAACATTCTTTGTTTACCCCTCCTTATTCATGTTTTCCGACCTCTTCTGAGGCAAAGATGAACGGAAGCAGTGACTCAACTGAATTGAAAACAAGAATTTTGTCACTTCCTCCTATGATAATCTTAAGAGGAGATCCATTTCTTGTCTGGGTCTGGGCCATCACCTGCCTGCAGGCTCCACAAGGGAATGGTGGGGTGGCAAGCAATAGACCGTTCTGCGATGAGGTCAGGGCAATAGATACAACCTTGTTATCCGGATAATTCGCATGAGCTGAGAACAAGGCAGTTCTTTCAGCGCACAAGCCAGATGGATATGCAATATTCTCTTGGTTAGCCCCCTTGACAATCACACCATTATCAAGCAGCACCGCAGCTCCGACATTGAAATTGGAATAGGGAGCGTATGAACCATTGAGTGCTTCAACTGCTGCATTTAACAAGTTTGCATCCTTCTGAGGAAGCTCATTCACAGAAGAATATTCTGAATAAGTAATTTCTAATATTTTCGTAATCATAAAACATAAGTGTTTTCACTACAAAAATAATGAATAAATCTTAAAACTATCTATCCATATCATCATAATCCGAATAGAGTTCAGCTAAGGAAATGCCGTCAACTGCCGTCAACGACAAGGCGAAACATTCAAAGATTAATTCTACAAACTTTGGATTCTTAGAAGCACTCTACAAGGTGGGAGAATTAGCTTTGCAAAAAATGGTAAAATTGCGTGTTGCAATGGAATTGGATGGGATGAGTGGTGGTTACCGGAGAGAGTTTATGGAAGGGATTGGATGGATTGGATAGCCTTGAGAATTTCAGGGTCATCGCTATTGATGACCTTGTAAAAAGAGTCGTGGCCATAAAGTGTTCCGGAAATCAGAGCCCTTATGTACCTGTCAATCGCACTGCGTGATATTTCAAACTGCTCCGTATTAGGTTCGACACCGCTCTTCTTGGCCAAAGCTATTAAATCATCGAACTGCTGCTGACTGAGATTGAACTTATTGAAGAAGGATTCGAAATCGGGATAGGTCTTGAGCCATATCTTACGATTGGCATCTGTCTGGGCATTGACAAAATCGATAATGACACGGTTTCTGATAAGGGATGAGTAATATTCAGTGTAAGAAGACGTATCTTTTGGAACAAAAACATCGGGCATGATTCCGCCACCTCCATATACTACCCTGCCCTGGTTCAAAGTAAAGAACTTAAGGGAGTCCGGGAATGAGATGCTGTCAGCGGAGAAAGACTCCCCACGAGCGAACCTTTCATAAAAATCGGTATAGTATTGTTTGGCATTGCCAAGTTCATATGGAGCCTGAATCACCCTTCCGGAAGGGGTATGGTAACGCGCAACTGTCAGTCTGATTTCAGAACCGTCCTCCAGCGGAAGAGCCCTCTGGACAAGTCCCTTTCCGAAAGTCCTTCTACCGACAATGACTCCTCTGTCATGGTCCTGGATGGCACCGCTGACAATCTCGCTTGCAGATGCCGAATGCTCATCTACGAGAATCGCCAGGGCCCCTTTGCGGTATATACCATAACCATCTGCGAATTCGTCCATTCTGGGGATTTTGGCCCCTTCTGTATAGACAATGAGGTCATTCTTGTCAAGAAATTCGTTGCATATATCTATTGCAGTAGGAAGGTATCCGCCGGAATTACCTCTTAGGTCCAGAATCACTCCATTATACTCTCCATGGAAACTATTCATGGCATCTACCATCTCCAAATGAGACTTTGCAGCAAAACGGCTGAGCTTAATATACAAGATGTTGGATGTGGATGAGGTGGTGGGGATGAGATAGGCAGCTTCGACACTCTTGATAGGAATCTTGTCCCTTACAATAGTATAGCTCACGATACCGGCAGCATTGGTACGAAGGATGCCGAGTTTCACTCTGGTTCCTTTGGGCCCGCGCAGGTTCTTGAAGACCAAATCATTGGTAACCTTAGTACGGGTAAGATCAAGAGTATCGATAGAGAGAATCTTGTCACCTGCCATCAGCCCTGCCTTCTCAGAAGGGCCTGAAGCAATTACCCCCTGCACAGTAAGAGTGTCATGAATGATTGAGAATTCTATTCCTATACCTTCAAATTCCCCCTGAAGAGGTTCGTTCATTGCCTTGAGCTCTTCTGCACTGACAAAAGAGGAGTGCGGGTCCAACTGGTCCAATATTGCCCTTATTGATTCATCGACAATGCTGCCTATACTTACAGTATCTGCATAGAGGCGGTCAATATAGTAGAGAGTCTGATAAAGTTTGGCTGCACCTGTCTTGAGATGTATGTCGGATGAGTTCTGTGCACAGAGTGTCTGGTTTGACAAAAAGAGCGAAAGAGCCGGCAATATGAATAGAGAGGAGAACCTGCGGATTTTAAGATATAAGGTATTTATCATGACAAAGAATATTACAAAAGGTTTTCGGAATACTAATCCAGACGGACCAGAGGGACGCTGAATTCAGCCCCCTCAGAGGCAAGATAAGTCTCTGGAAAGATGACTCGCGCCTCATCAAGCAACGGCCGCAAATCATTGTATCTGGAAGAGAAGTGGGTTAGGACGAGACGCTTTGCATCAAGCAATCGGGCGACTCTGGCAGCATCTGCAGCCGTACTGTGAAAATAAGTTCGGGCAAGGTCTGCCTTCTCAGAGGCGAAAGTGGCCTCATGAAGGAGAATATCGGCTTTCATCGCCTCCTGGGGAAAGCAGGAGAGAGGCGCAGTATCAGAGCAGTAGACCATCTTTCGTGCAACTGCACGTCTTTTCTTTTCGTAAAAGACAAACCCGTAGGTTTCGACACGGTGGTCAAGAGGGAAAGCCACAACTTCAAATGTGGGGTCGCTGACCAGAATTCCAGGAGCCTCTATGGGATGAAAACGGAGCTCAAAAGGTAAATTTTCTTCGAAAAAATCAGTGAAGAATTCTAACATCTTCTCCATAGGAGGAACTGCATAGATATCCAACGGTTCAGTCCTGCCCGCAAGAGATGCAGAGGAGAGGAATCCGGGTATGCCGAGAATATGGTCCGCATGCAGGTGAGAGATGAATATTCCCTGAACTTTATTCATGGAGAGCCTGTACCTCTTCATCAGAAGCTGTGTCCCTTCACCGCAATCTATTAGAAACAAGCGCCCACATATTCTAAGTATGTGAGCGCTGGGATATCTGTTAGTCGTCGGTGAAGCTGAGGAAATTCCCAGTGTTATCAACGAAAACATTCAGAGACTATTTAGAGGCGTTTTCCATCTTGTTCTTAAGGTCAGCAAGTTCAGAGATGTCTCCCAAAGTGGTCTTTTCGAGGTTTGCTTTGAGTTTCTTCACTGCTTTCTGAGTGTTGTCGCTCTCTTTGATTGCTTCCTCTTTCTTAGGTTCTTCCCAAGTCTTGGTGTGAGAAAGACCAATCTTCTTGTTAGCCTTGTTGAATTCAATTACCTTGAAAGCGAGCTTTTCGTTTGCGCTAGCTGTGGTTCCGTCCTGTTTGAGGAGGTTCTTGATTGAAGCAAAGCCTTCAATTCCTTCAGCGAGTGAGATGGTGGCTCCCTTGTCAACGAAGTTTGCAACTGTTCCTTCGTGGATAGAACCGAGGGTATATACTGTTTCAAATACATCCCAAGGATTTTCTTCGAGCTGCTTGTGACCAAGGCTCAGACGACGGTTTTCCTGATCCACTTCGAGAACTACTACTTCAAGCTTGTCACCGATAGATGTGAATTCTGAAGGATGTTTGATCTTCTTTGTCCATGAGAGGTCGCTGATATGAACAAGACCATCTACGCCCTCTTCGAGTTCTACGAATACACCGAAGTTTGTGAAGTTGCGAACTGTTGCAGTGTGGCGTGAATTAACGGGGTATCTTTCAGAGATGTTTGCCCAAGGATCTTCTTTGAGCTGTTTGATACCGAGGGACATCTTTCTTTCTTCTCTGTCAAGAGTAAGGATAACTGCTTCTACTTCGTCACCTACTTTAAGGAAGTCCTGTGCACTTCTGAGGTGGAGTGACCATGACATTTCTGATACATGGATAAGTCCTTCTACACCGGGCTGTATTTCTACGAATGCACCGTAGTCAGCGATAACGACTACTTTACCTTTTACCTTGTCGCCAGGTTTGAGGTCAGCATCGAGAGCATCCCAAGGATGAGGCTGGAGCTGTTTGAGACCCAATGCGATACGTTTCTTTGTATCATCGAAGTCGAGGATAACGACATTTATCTTCTGGTCCAGAGCAACCACTTCTTCAGGATGGTTGATTCTGCCCCATGAAAGGTCGGTGATGTGGATGAGTCCGTCTACACCGCCAAGGTCAACGAATACACCGTATGAGGTGATATTCTTAACCACACCTTCGAGAATCTGACCTTTTTCGAGCTTGCCGATGATGTCAGCTTTCTGAGCTTCGATTTCAGCTTCGATAAGAGCTTTGTGTGAAACGACTACATTTCTGTATTCATTGTTGATCTTAACGATCTTGAAGTCCATTGTCTTGTTTACGAATACGTCGTAGTCACGGATAGGTTTAACATCAATCTGTGATCCGGGGAGGAACGCTTCGATTCCGAATACGTCTACGATCATACCGCCTTTAGTACGGCACTTAACGTAACCTTTAACGATTTCGTCCTTTTCGAATGCTTCGTTAACGAGATCCCATGAACGGAGAGAGTGTGCCTTTCTGTGTGAGAGGATCAGCTGACCTTTCTTGTCTTCAGCTGTCTCAACATAGACTTCAACCTTATCTCCGGGTTTGATGTCGGGATTGTAACGGAATTCTGAGATGTTGATAACGCCTTCGCTCTTGTAACCTATGTTAACGAGAACTTCGCGTTTGTTAACGGCCATTACGACACCTTCTACTACTTCGTTTTCTACTACTTTGGAAAGGGTCTGGTCGTAGCTTTCTTCAATGGTCGCCTTGTCGGCATCATAAATTGCATCTTTTTCAAAAGCATCCCAGTCGAACTGATCTACAGGGACAGACGCGTTGCTTTTTCTTTTGGGAGCTTCAACTTCAGCTGCAGCTGCCAGGGTCTGATTTTCTGTTGTCATAAATAAGTTAATACTGTGTTTTCTAAAAAGCGGTTAGACTTTATCTATAATCCCTCTTTCCGGGAGGGCGCGCAAAAATATGTACTATTTTATTGATTTCCAAATAAATTTTAGTGGAATTCAGGGAGTCTTTTACAAAGAGTCCCCGAAGTCCTCCTTAAACTTGGCAATGAGTCTGGCAGGCCATTCGCCTATGGGTTTCATAGGTGTCCTGAAGCACCTCTGCATACCTGGAATATCGTCGAAGGTCATCGGTCCTATAAGCTTCCTGTTATCATAGAGCCACTTGAGACGGTCCAGTGCATACATTGTCTGTGAGAGTGTGAAGACCTTTCTGGGGAATGCTATGCGCATCAGCTCCATATCCGCAAATACCAGAGGGTTGGTCGGGTCTCCCTCCGAAGCTGTACCTCCATCCATCGCCCTTACACCTGAACAGAGATAATATGCGGCAGCCAGTGCACATGAAGGGTAGTCCTGAAGTCTGAGGTGGTCGCAGAAAAGCTTTGCGTCAACATGCGCTCCGAGCACACCTGCCGGTGTCACCATCGGTATTCCAAGCTTTACAGCCTCATCGACAAAGTATTTGATGAAAGAGGGACTCTGAGATATGTAATCCTCATCTGTAGCTTCGTAGAGGCCCTGAATGATAGCTTCAATCTCCTTCATCGACATACCACCGTATGTAACATAGCCTTCGAATACGGCTACTACCTGATCCATAAGGAGTTTTGCCTGGAAATCATCTGTACAAATGACAGCTCCCCTTGAACAAGTGAATTTTCTGGCCGAAAAATAGACGATATCGGCAAGGTCACACATTGTCCTTATTACTGATGCAAGAGATGCACCCTTGTAAGCCTCTTCGCGACGGGTGATAAGATATGCATTCTCGCCAAGGAGTGTCGCATCGAGGAGTATCTTAAGTCCGTTCTTATCTGCAATCTTCCTGACTTCCTTATAGTTGGCCATGGAGAATGGCTGTCCTCCAATGAGGTTGGTAGAGGCTTCCATTCTGATGAAGGGGATGCGTTCCCTTCCATACTCTTCAATACACTTTTCGAGAAGGGTGAGGTCAACGTTTCCTTTGAACAGGTCATCGGAGTTCGATATGAATGAATCCTTGTTTAGAAGTTCGACCTCTTTTCCTCCATTGAGTTTTATATGGTTCACTGTCGAGCCGAAGTGGTAGTTCATGGGAACTATATCTCCAGGCTTGACAAGTGCTCTCATTATTACGTTTTCAGCTGCGCGTCCCTGGTGTGCGGGAATGGTATAACGCTTGCCAAGGATCTCCTCCACTGCCCTTTCGAGTCTGGCGAAGGTCTCCGATCCGGCGTATGCGTCATCCGCCTTCATCATTGCCGAGAGCTGAAGGTCGCTCATTGCATTGGTTCCACTATCTGTGAGCATATCGAGGAATACACTTTTGGAATCGAGCCTGTAGCTGTTGAATCCACCCTTTACGAGTGCCTCATATCGCTCTTCGATGGGAAGAAGGTGGACCTTCTGGACAATACGTGCCCTGTGGAATTCGAGGGGAATATTTAATCCGTTGTAGAATTTGACTTTGGACATTGTTTTTCTGTTTTGAGACTTTTTTAATGTGTTTTATTTTACTCCATAGAGATATTCTCTTTGCTCTGGTGTAAGTGTGTCGATTGAGGTTCCCCATGCCGAAAGTTTCATTCGCGCTACGGTATCATCCACCTGTTGAGGAACATTCACGATTTTTTCCTTGATATCTCTGCCGTTCTTGGCAATATATTCAGCTCCGAGTGCCTGGATTGCAAAGCTCATATCCATAATCTCGGCAGGATGGCCGTCGCCTGAAGCAAGGTTTACAAGTCTGCCCTGTGCCAGAATGTAGATTCTGTTGCCGTTGGCAAGTCTGTAACCTCTGATATTCTCACGCGCTTCCCAGCTCTCTTGTGCCATCTTTTCGAGCTCAGCCACTGCCACTTCACAGTCGAAGTGACCTGCGTTGCAGCAGATTGCACCATCTTTCATCTTGATGAAGTGCTCAGGGACGATTACATTTTCACATCCTGTCACAGTGACAAAGATATCGCCCTTCTCAGCAGCCTGTGCCATCGGCATCACATTGAAGCCATCCATCACCGCCTCGATTGCCTTCACAGGGTCGATTTCTGTAACGATGACATCAGCCCCAAGACCCTTTGCACGCATTGCCACACCCTTTCCGCACCATCCGTATCCTGCGACAACGACCTTCTTTCCTGCGACAATCAGGTTAGTGGTTCTGTTGATTCCGTTCCATACTGACTGTCCTGTTCCGTATCTATTGTCAAAGAGATACTTGCATTTGGCATTATTTACCAGTACCATAGGAAACTTAAGTTCTCCCTTGGAGGCCATCACCTCCAGACGCATCACACCGGTGGTGGTCTCTTCACAGCCACCAATCACTCCATCACAGAGCTCAGGATAGTATGTATGGATTGTATGCACCAGATCTCCTCCATCATCGATAATGAGTGAGGGTGCCGCCTCTATTACTTTCCTAATATGCGAGTTATACTCTTGGGGGGTAGCCGCGTGCCATGCGAAGACATTGAGTCCCGCCTTTACAAGGGCTGCCGCCACATCATCTTGGGTAGAGAGTGGATTAGAACCGGTGACATACATCTGCGCACCGCCTGCTGCAAGGACTTTGCACAGGTAGGCTGTCTTGGCTTCAAGATGAATCGAGAGTGCCACACGAAGTCCTTTGAATGGAAGTTCCTTTGAAAATCTCTCTTCAAGGGATCTGAGCAAGGGCATATTGCTCTTTACCCACTCTATTTTACGCTCTCCGGAAGGAGCAAGGTTGATATCTCTTATTTCGCTCATATTCTATAACATTCTTCTTTTTTTGAAAATCATTACTACTGTCATCAGTGCAATGATCATCAGGGTTATTACAATGATAAAATCCCATATACCGCCGGCCAAAGGGAGAACGACGTTCATCCCATATATCGAGGCTATCAGTGTGGGTGGCATCAGAATCAAGGAGACAAAAGTGAATATCTTCATAATTCTGTTCTGTTCCAGGTTAATAAGACCCAGAACGGTATTCTGCAGGTAATCAAGTCTCTCAAAGCTGAAGTTGGTGTGGTTGATAAGTGAGACAATGTCTCTGTTGATGACAGAAAGTTTGTTGTAGATGTCCATGGGGAACTTGTCACTCTTCATGATGTAGGAAATCATCCTTTGCTTGTCCACTACATTCTCTCTTACCATCATTGTGTTTTCCTGCAGCTGGTTGATGTCCAAGAGAAACTCTTCATTCACATCCTTTCCCGCGCTCACTTTCTTGCTGTAGTTATCTATCTCCTTCACCATAAGCTCTATCATATCGGCGTCAAGGTCGATTCGGTTTTCGATAATTGCTATCAGGATGTGATAGCCTGTGGGATAGAGCTTGCTGTTGATCTGAATCCTCCTCTGCACATCCGTAAAACTTCGCAGCTGGACATTGCGGATGGAGACTATAATCCCCTCGACCAGGATGAATGAGACCGTCTCCATGGAGTACTCGTCGGGTCCTGGGATAAGGAAGTTGGTGTTTACCGAGACTGTGGTTTCAGTCTCAGAGTAGCGTGATGATGACTCGATCTCTTCTGCCTGCGCTCTGGAAGAGAGTGAGGTATCAAGAAAGAGTTCGACCGCACGCTTTTCCTCCCCATCCGGTTCAAAAAGATCGACCCAAAGCAGGTCATCCATCCCCAGTTCATCGAGAAAGCTGAGCGATTGAGAAATTGATATTTTTCCTTTTTCTTTATAAAACAATTGAATCATATATCCGATAAATTAGTGTGAATGAATAATTTCTGTTTTGAAAATTACCACCCGCACCATCGGACTCTGAATTTATACGGACTATATTTGGTCTTTAAAATCATATTCAATTGCTAAATCCTGGCAAATGTAATTCAAAGAGTTCAAATTAACAAATCATATGTTCCACCAAAATCTTGATTCCTATAAGAATGAGAATGACTCCTCCTACTGCCCCTGCTCGCTTACCTATGTTCAGACCCAGTTTTAGACCACTTTTGAGTCCAATGAGTGAGGCTGCTGCAGTGATTAGGAAAATTGATGAAAAACAAAAAATAAGATGAGATGTATCCATTCCCAGGAGTGCAATGGAGATTCCTACTGCAAAAGCATCGATACTGGTCGCCACTGTCATCAAAAATAGAGACTTACTGCTGAATATAACAGAGTAGTCCCCAGATTTATCATTTGTATCTGATGGATGAAAGGATTCCTTGAGCATCTTGCCCCCGATGTACGCGAGCATTATGAAAGCCACCCAGTGGTCCAGCGATGAGATAATCTCATACAATCCTGTTCCGAGTAGCCAGCCTGCAAGAGTAAAACCAGCCTGCCCAAATGCAAATGCAAGGATAATTCTAAGTGTCCTGACAAAAGGAATCGGTTTAGCATAACATATTGACGTACTGAGCGATACTGTAAATGTATCGAAACATAGACTTATCGCAAGCAAAAGAAGTTCAGGATAGCTCATTTCTGTGGTTGTTGTTACTTTTGTTTGTTATCGAATAATCCGGCAATATACATCAGTACAAAGGTAATCGCTCCGTTTACTATAAGGAGCGAGAATCCCAGGTCGAACCCCCACAGACTGCGTGTCAACATCCCCAGAAGCAGACACAGCACCGGTGAAGCGAATGCTATGAACGGAACGGCCTTATCACTTACAGAGCAACGAGTGAATATACCGAAGGCAAATATGCCCAAGAGCGGTCCGTAGGTATACGAGGCAAGTTTGTATATGAGATTTATTACCGAATCGTCATTTATGTAGTAGAGTAATATGACTGTTGCCAGCAGGAAAACAGAGATAGAAAGCTGGACCAGACCGCGGATTCTCTTTCCGGAGTCAGACTCTTTGCTGCCAAGGCCTCCTGAACCCGATTCGAAACCCAGAAAATCGACACACACAGAGGTGGTAAGCGATGTTAGCGCCGCCCCTGCCGAAGGGTATGTGGCGCTGATGAGCCCTATGAAGAAGAGTATTGTGATAAAGTGTCCAAAGTGACCTGTTGCCAAGATGGGGAAAATCTGGTCAGTTGAGCTCGCCCCTATTGCCGACAGACCACCCAGACTATTGACATATAGTGTGAAAAGATATCCAAGGAAGAGGAAAAAAAGGTTAACCGCAAAGATAATCGTGGAGGTGGAGTAGATGTTTCTGACCGAAGATTTAAGGTCCTTGCAGGCAAGGTTTTTCTGCATCATTCCCTGATCGAGACCTGTCATGGCAATGGTCATGAAGATTCCGGAGAGGAGCTGCTTGAGCCAGTTGCGGGGAGATCCCCAGTCCGTCTCCACCATCCTGAATCCGGTAATCGAAGCGAGTTCGGAATGGTCTATCCTGTTCAGAAGCGCCACTATTACAGATATGAGTGTCACCAGCATGAGTGTGGTCTGAATCACATCTGTCCAAATGATAGTCTTGAGTCCACCACGGTAGGTATAAAGAAGCAACAGAAGTATGAAAAGAAGTGCTATGAGCGAGAAGTTCCAACCCAGCCCGGTATGGAGCACAAGAATTACTATGAAGATTCTCACACCTGCTCCCAAAAGTCTGGAAAGGAAGAAGAAGAATGAGCCTGTCCTGCGTGTCCTCTCTCCGAATCTGGTGGCAAGGTAGCCATAGATAGAGGTCACCCTAAGTTTATAGAAGAGAGGAAGCAGAACCTTTGCGACTACTGCATATCCAATACAGAAACCTATCATCATGGGCATGTACAGGAACTCCTCATTGAATACATTGCCAGGGACTGAAATGAATGTTACCCCTGAAATAGAGGCTCCTACCATACCATACGCCACTACTGGCCATGGGGCTTTTCTGTCTGCGGTAAAGAATGAGCTGTTACTTCCTTTTCCTCCTGTGACTCTGGAGAGAATCAGGAGCATGACTGCATAAATTGCGAATGCGATGGCTATTGGTGTCATTTTCCGAATGTGGTTCTGTTTCTGATTGATATTCCTAATGTCATCGGATCAGCGAATTCGAGATGGTCTCCATATCCGACTCCCCTTGCGATTGCACTTACACGTACCCCTGTATCGCGCAGGAGCTTATTTATATAGTATGATGTGGTCTCTCCCTCCATTCCTCCTGAAATGGCAAGTATTACCTCTTTGACTTCATCTGACAATGCTCGTTCCACCAGAGAATTGAAAGGCAGGTCATCCGGACCTATTCCGTCAATAGGAGATATAAGACCGCCCAAAAGATGGTATAACCCTCTATACTCCCCTGTCTGTTCGATGCTCATTACATCCCTGATGGTCTCGACAACGCAGATCATTGACCTGTCCCTGGTGCTGTCCCTGCAGATGGGACATAAATCATCCTCCGAGAGCATATTGCAGATAGAACAATATTTGATCTCGCGCCTCAGGTTTACAAGCGCCCTTCCGAGTGATTCTACTTTGGATTCGGGCTGTCTGAGCAAGAAGAGTGCAAGTCTCATTGCGCTCTTCTTCCCTACCCCGGGCAACATCCCGAGTCTATCCACTGCCTCATCGAGCAGTTTTATATTGATATTATTACTGTCCATTGTGATTCTCTAAATGATATTTGATCAGTCCCTCAGATATTCCGTCCATTATATCCCGCACCTTGAATCCATGGCGCTGCGCTGATAGGGTGAGCTGACTCTCGAAAACCTTTGCTACAGAGCCGACAAAACCCACCTGATCTGTTCCCCCATTTGAAGTTTCTCTACTGAGAAAACGCACCAGATTCCTCTCAAAAAAGCTATCGAATGAGCTGGCAATAAGACCATTTATGTAGGGATCATCCTCCTGCTGTTTTATAAAATATGTGAAACCGGCGAGATATTTCGACGGCATCTCCCCCTTATATACCTGACTGACTATCCGTGGGTAGTCAATGTCAGGATACTCTCTTTTGAATTCCTTTTCAATCCTTGACGGAAGAAGTCCCTTGACAAAATCTGCAATGAGTCTCTTTCCCATGTAGGCACCTCCTCCCTCATCTCCAAGAATGAATCCGCCTGAATTCACCTTCTCAACTATCTCCCCTGCTTCGTACAAGGCGCAGTTAGAACCGGTTCCCAGAATACAGGCAAGTCCCCTCCCATTTCCAAAGAGCGCACGGGCAGCTGCGAGCATATCCGAGTGGACCTGGATCTTTGCAGAGCGCGGGAAGATCTCTCTGAATGCCTCCATAACCATCTTGGTAGGTTCCCCGGGAAGCACTCCGGCTCCATAATAGTAGATCTCCTCTACCTCCTCAGACTCTATGATACTTTCGTTTGCCACTGAGCCATTTTCCGAATGAAGATAAGGCAGGAGGGCATCCCTGAACCGTTCTGCGATGCGGCCAGGCGAGAGAAAAACGGGATTTGCCCCGTTAGAGAGGAATGTTTCGCAGTTACCATTCCTCCATACAAGGGACCATTCGATGGATGTAGATCCGCTGTCTGCTATTAGTATCATAGAAAATTGATAAAATGTCCGTTAAAGAGTGCAAATAAAACATTTTATAACTAAATTCGCAATACTATTTGATATTGAAAGATTATGATGGACGAAACTCGGGTTACTTCTCTTTTGCAATCATTGGCAGCTCAATACAATGCTGCTGAGTACTTTGTGGAAGATCCTATCTCTTTCCCGAAACATTTTTACGAACTCTATCTTGACGGCAAGGCCTCATTGTGCGATATAGAGTGTGCTGCTGTGATTGCAGCGCATCTGGCATGGGGGCGCAGGGATATGATAGTGAGAGACTGCAACAGGGCAATGGACGAGATGGGCTGGTCTCCTTACGAATATGTTATGCACGGAGTATTCCGCGATGATGCCACATCACTGCACAGAACGGTAATGTGGAGGGATTTTGCAGGAATATGCGAAAGGCTAAAAAGGTTTTATTCGGAAAATAGTTCTCTGGAGAGACTCTCCGCCTCACAAATGAGGGTTATGGTATACGGTCAGAAAGAGGACACGGCTGCGGCCAATAAAAAGATCCACATGCTGCGAAGGTGGATGGTCAGGGATGACGGGATTGTGGATTTGGGAGTATGGAAATCCATCCAGAAGAGAGATCTGCTGATTCCACTCGATGTCCACGTCCACAGGAGTGCACTCAACCTTGGGATTACATCCAGAAAAGCTGCTGATTATAAGACTGCAAGGGAGATTACCGATTTTCTTCTCAGGGTCTTTCCGGAGGATCCCTGCCTTGGGGACTTCGCGCTCTTCGCGGCATCGTGCGTGAAATAGATACGATTTTGTGACACTTTTTTGTTCGAAAAATTGGAAATTTTTACTACCTTTGTAGAAAATAGAGTTTAGTATGCCTAACTTGTTCGTAATTTCCGGTTGCAATGGTGCAGGGAAAACCACAGCCTCCTACACCATTCTCCCGAATATGTTGAACTGCGGCAACTTTGTAAATGCAGATGAGATAGCTCGCGGGCTCTCTCCATTTGCGCCCGAAAAAGCCTCGATCCAGGCGGGCAGAATAATGCTGGCAAGGGTCGATGAGCTCCTCAAAGAGGGACAGGATTTTGCTATTGAGACCACCCTCGCCACTAGAACCTACACCAACCTTATAAAGAGGGCTCAGGGGCTGGGATACAAGGTGACTCTTCTCTATTTTTGGCTTAATATGCCCTCTCTGGCCATCGAACGTGTTAAGTTAAGGGTTGAATCAGGAGGTCACAATGTCGATGAGGAGAGTATCAGAAGGAGATATGATATGGGTATAAAGAATCTTTTTAATCTCTATATTCCGATTTGCGAATATTGGATGATTATCGATAACTCTTACAGCCCTGTTATCATCGGTGAAGGAGGAAAGAATATTACTACTAAAATACATAATAAAACCTTGTTCAACCAACTAATCAATTATGAGCGAACTAGAATCAAGGGAGCTTAGAGACAGTATTATAAGCGGGCTGAATGCATCGTTTCAGAAGCTGGTCAAAGAGAAGAAAAGGACCAATTCTGAGATGGCGTTTGCCCAGAAGGGAAAGATTGTCAAAGTAAAAGCTACTGAACTCTAATTTAATCATGAAACTCTGCTTTTCAAATTTGATTGTTTAACATTTTTTCGCAAGGGTCTGTGCCTAACCGTCGCAGACCCTTAATCATTAAAGCGAACCCATAGATTATGGACGAAAGACTTGAACATTTCTACAGAATTTTTGGCACTGACGGAACCGGTATTTCACATGTACTGGCTAAGGCTCTTTCCAATGGAGGAGATTATGCCGATATTTTTTTCGAATACACTACCTCCAATATGCTCCTTCTACAGGAAGGTCAGGTCAAGGCCACCTCTGTCGAATGTATCTTCGGTGCAGGAGTGAGGGTAGTCTGTGGAACGCACACCGGCTACGCATATACGGAGAGTACAGCTCTTGCTGATCTGCTCAATGCAGCTATAACTGCATCAGCAATTGCCCTTTCGTTTGAAAGGAGAGTGGCACCTGTCCCTTTGTCGCTGATGCACTGCAGGCAGGATAGATACCCTGTAGTGACTCCATGGGAAGATATCTCTGTTCTCAAAAAGAAGGAGGTTCTGGACTCTCTCAATGATGCCGTCTACAGAAGGAGTGACGCGATAGTAAGTGTTTCAGGAAGAATAACCGACTCCAACTCCAGAATCTTGTTTGCCAATTCGTTGGGAAATCTCTACACTGATGAGCGTCCCTTGGCCGAACTGACTCTTGGCGTGGTCATGAAAAGGGGGTCGAGAATGGAATCTGCCTATTCGTCCCGCAGCTTCAGGATGGGTTACGAATTTCTTTCAGCCGGCAGGAACGGTGAGGGTGACATGGGTGAGAGCATAGTGGAAGAGATTGCCCAAGAGGCTGTCGACAGCTGCAAACGGCTCTTCGATGCTTCGCAGCCTCCATGTGGGGAGATGGCAGTGGTAATGGGTAGCGGCAGTTCTGGAGTTTTGCTCCACGAGGCAATCGGACACACATTTGAAGCCGACTTTATAAGGAAGGGAACCTCCATTTTTTCCGACAAGTTAGGCAAGAGAATATGTAGAGAAGGAATAAACATCGTGGATGACGGTACGATAAAATATAATAGGGGGTCAGTTAATTTCGATGACGAGGGGGTAGAGGGACAAAAGACTTATCTGGTAAAAGATGGTATTCTGAACTCATATCTACATGACAGAATCAGCGCAGAATACTTCGGAACTGCTCCTACCGGAAATGGCCGCAGGGAGTCGTTCAGGGATATGCCTATCCCCAGAATGAGAGCTACATATATGGAGAGTGGCAATGTTTCCCAACAAGATATTATCTCTTCGGTGAGCAACGGTATCTATGTGGATGAACTCTCCAACGGCCAGGTACAGATCGGGGCAGGTGATTTTACCTTCTTTGTCAAATCCGGATTCCTCATTGAGAACGGGAAACTGACCCGTCCCATCAAGGATACGAACATCATTGGAAACGGGCCTGCTGCCCTTGCAGATATCTTGGCAGTCGGTAATAATGCCGTCATAGACAACGGAACATGGCTATGCAGGAAGGGACAGAGCTGTCCTGTATCCTGCGGAATGCCTTCAGTATTGGTTAAAAGTCTCAATGTAGGAGGTATATATGAATAAGGATATTGCAACTGCGGCTTTGGAGATGGCACTCAAGGCCGGTGCTTCTGATGCCCGAATCTCGCTTTTTGAAGGAAAGGAATCCTCTATCGAGATGACAGATGCTCAGGTGGAGAATCTGAAGGAGTCTTTTTCTTCTTCACTGAATATCTCCATCTTTACAGAGGGCAAGTTCGGGGCTTTTTATACGAACAGGCTGGAAAAAGAGGATCTGCGCAGCTTTATCGACAATTGTATAAAGGCGACACGCCTGATTGCTCCTGACCCTTTCAGGAAGCTTCCCGAGAGCTCTTTGTATTTCAACGGTGTGGAGCCCGACTTCCATCTATATGACCCTTGTTTCGATGAATACTCCTTCGGTAAGAAGCTCGATTTGCTTAAGAATTCGTGCAGCGAAATTGACTTTAAGGACAGCAGGATAATCACTGTCGCCTCCTCTTATGACGACTCTGTGCGAAGGGAGTACACCATCTCTTCCAATAACCTTGAGGTCTTCGAGCAGAGGACTATCTTTGCAATCAGCAACGAATTCACTCTCAGAGACGAGGGGGACT
Source organism: Bacteroidales bacterium (assembly GCA_029010575.1). Taxonomy (GTDB): domain Bacteria; phylum Bacteroidota; class Bacteroidia; order Bacteroidales; family UBA932; genus Coprenecus. The sequence continues at coordinate 27,605 of JAQXKS010000074.1, forward strand.
CAAAGCCGCAGAACGGGTGGAATGACGGAGCTGCATTCATCGATGAGATACCCTTTGGAATCACCTCCTGCGGTTTTGAAAGGAGCATTGCCATGCTCGGAGCACGCAAAATTTCTTCAGGCAAGTACAATGTAGTCTTCGAGAATACTGTTTCAAGCAAGGCGATTGGTGCCATACTCAGTGCTCTGCAGGGTTCATCAATAGTCCTTAAGAGTTCATTCCTCGAAAATTCTATTGGGAAGCAGGTTTTTCCCAAGCAGATGACTTTGACAGACCGACCGCATGTGGTGGGAAACATCAATTCATCCTGTTTTGACAGTGAGGGGGTAGCCACAAGGGAGTTTGACATCATCTCTGAGGGGATGGTAAACTCTTTCCTTCTCAATACCTACTACGCAGGCAAACTCTCTATGCCACGCACTATTTCCAATCCTGTCAATCCATGCCTCAAGCCCAATTGCGATTTCGGAAAAGATAAGATTATCAGGCAGATGGACAAGGGCATCCTCATTACTGCCTTCAACGGAGGCAATACTAATCCCGTAACAGGGGATTTCTCGTTCGGATGCGAAGGTTTCTACTTTCAAGCAGGTGAGATTCAATATCCTGTAAAAGAGATGAATATTTCGGGTAATTTCATATCTTTGTGGCGAAATTTATGCTTTATAGGAAATGATCCTCTTGGATTTATGAAGAGATCAATACCTACTTTGGCATTCAATGATGTGGATATAAGCGGATTATAAATACCAATAAAAATATTTTTATGAAAATTGCTAAGAATTCAGTTGTAGAACTTATTTACACTTTGACAGTTGACGGACAGGTTGCCGACAGCACTACAGAAGAAAGACCTCTCGATTTCATCTTTGGAATCGGTTCGCTCCTCCCTAAATTCGAGGAATATATTCTTGACAAGGAGCCCTCAGACACTTTTGCTTTCGTTCTTTCTCCTGAAGAAGGTTACGGAGTTCACGATCCCAATGCAATCATCGAACTTCCCAAGAATATCTTCGAAGTGGACGGCAAGATTCAGGAAGGCCTCCTTACAGTGGGAAATGTTCTCCCCATGATGAATAATCAGGGAGGTGTAATGCCCGGTAAGATTGTTGAAGTTAAAGATGATACAGTTATGATGGACTTCAACCATGCAATGGCAGGCAAAGAGCTCCATTTCGAAGGCAAGATTCTCACTGTCAGAGAAGCTACAGAAGAGGAGCTTCGTGACGGACTCCACGGAGAATTCAAGTCATCATGTGGTGGCGGATGTTCATGCGATGGTGGATGTTCATGCGGAGACTGCGGTTGCTAACGTACTGATATTATTTAAATCGAGTAGGAGGTAAACGAAAGTAATGGAGTTTATCTCCTACTTGCGTTTACCGACCTCTCACACCACCGTACATGCGGGTCCGCATACGGCGGTTCCTTACATCCGATGATACTTTTTGTAGTATCCTAACAACGAC
>JAQXKS010000075.1 GCA_029010575.1 Bacteroidales bacterium
TATGCCCTTGGTCTTGATAAGGCTGATGAGGGAACAATCCGTGAGACGATGTTCCTGACTTGGATGAAGCAGAAGCAAACTGTATATTCATCAAAGATTTCAGACTTTGAGATTGGTGACATTACTTTTGAGGTCGGCGGCCGCAATAAGAAAGGAAAGCAGCTTAGGGAGGCGGATAAGGGATATATCGTGAAAGATAATATCGAGTACGCTGTCGGCAAGAATGTCCCTATATGGATGTTTGGCTTTATTTATTAAAAATGGCCTACAGGTGTCTGTAGGCCATTTGCGTGTACCCGGAGCCGGGGTCGAACCGGCACAGCCTTGCGGCCACTGGTGTTTGAGACCAGCGCGTCTACCGATTCCGCCATCCGGGCGATTCGCGGTTTACGCTTTAAGAGGACGCAAAGGTAGAAAAAATATTACATTTGCAAAAAATAATATAGTATGGACAACATATTATTCGCAAATCAGGGCTTTAATTTGGAAGAGCTTTTAAGAAATGAACCTTCAGTAATGATAGTGGCAGACAGAAGAGCTCTTCCGGAAATCACTGCGTTTGACCTCAACAGAAGACTCTTTCGAGTAGATGCCACTGAGGAAAACAAATCTCTGGAGATGGTGGCTCGTATTGCAGGCTGGCTCATCGAGAATGATTTTACAAAGGATTCCCTGCTTGTCGGGATAGGTGGCGGGATTGTTACTGACCTGACTGCCTTTATTGCCTCGGTTTACAAGCGTGGAACAAGATATGCTTTGGTCCCTACAACACTATTAGCTCAGGTAGATGCCTCTATCGGTGGAAAATCGGCTGTCAATCTATGTGGAGTCAAGAATGTGCTTGGCAGTATCACTATCCCCGAATGGGTGCTCATTGATGATAAATATCTGAACACATTGCCTCGGGAACAGTTGCATAATGGGATGGCGGAGATGATAAAGAGTTTTGTTATAAAGGACAGAGATGCCTATGAAGGTTTTATGGAACTGATTTCGGGGTGTAAGGGAGAGGTAGACCCTTCAGATGTTTCGTTGAGGAGTTTTATAGAGAGGGCTATACGGATCAAGTGTGAAATAGTGGAGAATGACAGGTATGAAAAAGGGGAGAGGGCATTGCTCAACTTTGGTCACACACTCGGTCACTGCATAGAGGCCGTCGCTAACGGAGAAGGTAACGGGATCATGCACGGCGAAGCGGTAGGTGCCGGAATGATGTTCTCTCTTTGGCTGTCAGCACGCGAGGGGGTATGCCGCCCGGATGAGGCAGCCGCGATTGCAGCTGATCTGTGCAAAGTCGGATATCGTGATGAAAGGGAACTGATGAGGGAGAATAGAGAGAAACTCCTACATTACGTCAGAAATGATAAGAAGTGTAATAAAGATTTTATTAATTTTGCATTTGTCCGCTCGGCAGGAGATGCGGTAATCCGCAGGATTGGTATGACATCGCTCTGTGAGGCTGTGGACGAGTATATTAAATGTAGTGAATTATGGTAGCTGTAACAATTTCTGATTCAGGACTCAAGGCCTCTTTAGCATCACTCGAGGCAGCAGGAACGTTTGTGAACTCCGTTGATAAAATGGTCATAGAGTTGAGAGCAGACCTTGCTGGGTTGGGTCCGGAGGAAATTGCCTCGTTTATCAGCCGCTCGCATCTTCCTGTAATAGTCTCGGGACTGAATGACTATGACTCCATAGTAAATGCCCTTGGAGCCGGGGCCGCCTATATTGACATTGATCTGGCTCTCTTCGAATCATTTGATGAAAGCTACAGAAATATACTTGCCGGATACCATGATGTGAATCTGATAGTCTCCGTGCATTTTAACGTATGCGCTCCATCGTACTCCGAACTGAAATCGGTCTATCAAAGGTGTGCGTCGACCGGAGCCTCCATCGTCAAGCTGGTCAGTGTAGCCGATTCTGCTCAGCAGGCAGAGATGATGCTTAATCTTTACAGCGATCCTTGCAGGAAAGAAGATCTCTCCGGGAATAGACCTTCACTCATCAGTTTTGCAATGGGGGAAGAGTCCCGTTATACACGGGCAGCATCACTTTCCCTTGGAGCGCCATTTACATATTGCGCATTGAGCCCCGAAGGAAAAGTCGCTCCGGGAATGTTGCTCCTAGATGAGTATGTTGCCTTGATATCCAGGCTCTCCTGTGTCAAAGGAGAGGTAGCTGTCCCGCCATCCAAGAGCATAGCCCAGCGTGCAATAATAGCAGCGGTGATGGCAAAGGGGGAGAGCATATTCAACAATTTCGGCCATTGTGACGATATAGATATGGCAGTGGCCGTTGCAAGGGAACTTGCTCAGAATGTATCTGTCGAGGGTGATACATTGAGGATAACCGGATCTGCAGGAGGCAGTTCCAAGCAGCCCCAGACCAATCCTTTTGCCGATCTGATAAATATAATGCCGATGATGGGCGGTGAAAAGACCATATTCGTCGGTGAGTCAGGACTTCTTTCCCGACTTTGCCTGCCTGTGCTGGCACAGTTCGGAGAAGCCTTCACCGTAACTGGCGACGGTAGTCTTATGGACAGGAGAATGTATGGATGCAAGGAGGTGATGGAACAGCTTGGGGCCACATGTGTTCTTACTGATAAGGAGACACTCCCGGCAGCTGTGAGCGGACCGTTAAAAGGTGGAAACATCACATTCTCCGGAGCCAAAGGTTCTCAGTTGATTTCAGGATTGCTGATGGCACTTCCGGCCTCTCGCAAGCCCAGTGTGATGAGAGTGGAAAACCCATCAAGCGTACCCTACATCCTTCTTACCATTGAGGTGCTCAAAGAGTTCGGCATAGTCATAGACTATGTACGCGAAAAGGATGCGATGGTCTTCAAAATACCTGCAAAACAGAAATACAGACCGGCTAATATAACTTTTGAAGGTGACTGGAGTTCGGCGGCCAACTTCGTGGTACTGGGTGCCATATTCGGAGAGACGGTGATAAAGGGATTGAGTGGTTCTTCGATTCAGGCAGACCGTATGGTGGTGGATGTTATCAGAAGATGCGGAGCATCTGCAGAGTATTTGAAGGGAAAGCTCAGAGTAAGGAGAGGGTATCTCAGATCTTTTGACTTTGATGTAACGAATTGCCCTGACCTTCTTCCTCCTCTTTCAGTTCTTGCACTTTTCTCAGAAGGTAAGACTACAATCAAAGGAGTGGCACGTCTTAATAACAAAGAGAGCAATAGACCATTGGTCATGACCAAAATAATGAAGGATATGGGCGAGAAGGCATACCTGAGTGAAGATGGAGAGATATTGACGATAGAGGGCGTCTCGTTGGAACGAAGAGTTCTGGAGAACAGACTTCCTAAAGGTGGCAATTTCTCCTCCTCTGGAGACCATAGAGTAGCCATGGCCCTGAAGATTCTCTCTGTAGGCTGTTTATCTGAGGTAGTTGTCGATACTGTGGACTGTATCAACAAATCATTCCCTGCATTCCTGTCCCAATTTTCAAATATTTGTCTGTCCAAATGAGAATGAAGTTTGGAGAGCGGTTCGGAATAACTCTCTTCGGGGAGTCACATTCTCCATTGTTGGGGGTAAAAATAGAGGGCATACCACCCTCAGTCACTATATGCAGCTCTGATTTTACTGTAGATCTTACCAGACGCAGGGGCGGTTCGTTCGCAACTACGCCAAGGGTCGAAGAGGATATTCCAATCATAGAACCCATCAAAGATGGGGTTTTGTCTATCTCTTTCCTCAATACTAACATAAGGCCTTCAGACTATGCATGTTTCAAAAGGCACCCCAGGCCCGGACATGCAGATTTCACTGCGGCAGTCAAATTTGGCTCTGGCTACTCATCGACAGGCGGGGGAATCTTTTCAGGCCGGATGACACTCCCTCTCGTGGCTGCCGGTGTGGTGGCCAAGAAGATTATTGCCACAAGGGGGGTTGCTGTCAAATCAGGTATTGTCGAGATTGGCGGCATTCCCGTGCCGGGAGAGTTCGTAAATTCTCCACTGGACTTTCCTCCTATCAGGGAGCTGGTTGAGAGGGTGGTGGTAGAAGGTGACTCCATAGGTGCAATCCTCAGTACAGAGGCTGTGGGGGTACCTGCAGGTCTGGGAGAACCGTTCTTTGATTCTCTTGAGTCCAGACTTGCCCACATTCTTTTCTCCATACCCGGAATCAGGGGTGTCGAGTTCGGGGATGGCTTCAATGCCTCCAGAATGAGGGGCTCCGAGCATAATGACCCGATAGTATCCTCTTCCGGAAAGACCTCAAAGAATGGATGTGGCGGAATAAACGGCGGAATATCCAATGGAAATCCGATTCTCTTCAGGGTGGCTGCAAAGCCCACTTCCACTATCTCGTTACCCCAGATGACTTTCGATTTTGAAAAGATGGAGATGGCACCCCTTGTAGGAAAGGGTCGCCACGATGTCTGTTTTGCCCTTCGGCTACCTCCGGTGGTAGAGGCTGCATGCGCTATTGTTCTCGCAGATAATTTTTTAATGACTGAATGATTTTATTATCTTTGTAAGTTATTTAATAGGTAGATTATGAATAAGAAAGTACTTTTGATGATTCTTGATGGATGGGGAGAAGGCCGAAAGGACCGCTCCAACGTTATATACACTCAGGGCGCTCCTCACATTGATGCTCTAAGGGCAAAATATCCTGTTTCTTTTCTTGATGCCTCCGGTGAGAATGTTGGGCTTCCCGACGGACAGATGGGCAACTCTGAGGTTGGACACCTCAATATCGGTGCCGGACGTATAGTTTATCAGGATCTTGTCAAGATCAATATGGCGTGTGAATCTCATACTCTTCTGGATAATCCCCAGACGAAGGCTGCATACGAATATGCTAAGAATAGCGGAAAAGCTCTCCATTTCATGGGTCTTTGTTCTCATGGTGGAGTACACAGCTCTCTGAACCATCTTTTCGAATTTCTTACTGAGGCTGCGAAAATGCGCATTCCTCATGTATTCATACATTGTTTCATGGACGGTAGAGACTGTGACCCTCGTAGTGGCAAGGGATTTATCCGGGAGCTCCAGACCAAATGCGAAGAGCTTGCCGCATATTATGATAATCCTGCAGATGCACCGATGATTGTTTCTATCATAGGCCGTTTCTATGCAATGGACCGTGACAAGAGATGGGAGCGTGTCAAACAGGCCTACGATATGATCGTAAAGGGATGCGGAACAGGTTTTTCAGACCCTGAAAGCGTGATGGATGCCTCATATGCTGACGGTATTACTGACGAATTTGTCAAGGCCGCACATCGCACAGATGAAGGTGGAAATCCGGTAGGTTTGCTCTCAGAGGGAGATGCCGTCATATTCTATAATTTCAGAAATGACAGGGCACGTGAAATCACTTCAGCACTTACCCAGGAAGATTATCCTGAATATCAGATGAAAAAGCTTCCTCTGTATTACTGCTGCCTTACCCCTTATGACGATAAATTTACAGGACTTCATATTCTTTATGACAAGGAAAATGTCCAGCAGACCCTTGGTCAGGTGGTTGCAGAAGCCGGAAAAAGACAGCTCAGAATTGCTGAAACTGAAAAGTACGCACATGTAACATTCTTCTTCTCAGGTGGAAGGGAACTTCCATTTGAGAATGAATCTCGTATTCTTATCGACTCCCCCAAAGTGGCAACCTATGACCTTCAGCCTCAGATGTCTGCTCCAGAAGTTACACAGGCCCTGATAGAACGTATCAAAAAGGAGACGGAAGATCTGATCGTTCTGAATTTTGCAAATGGCGACATGGTGGGACATACCGGTGTCTATGATGCAATCCGCAAAGCTGTAGAGACTATCGATATTTGTGTGGACAAAGTAGTCAATGCTGCTGTGGCTCATGGCTATACAGTACTTATCACTGCTGACCACGGAAATGCAGATAATGCCCTCAATCCAGATGGATCGGCCAATACTGCCCATTCACTCAACAAGGTCCCCTTCATTGTCGTTGACAATGATGTGAAGGAGTGTCATGATGGAAGACTGGCAGATATAGCACCCACAATCCTCAAGCTGATGGGAATTGCCCAGCCTGAATCAATGACCGGAAAATCACTTATCTAAAAGGCAATATAATTATGAAGAAATCACTATTGTTTATATCACTGTTTCTGACGGCAATGACAGGTTGCAAACAACAACAGCAGGAGGATACATCCTCCGTAATAGAGAAAAGCAGGATTGAGGTGGTAAACGGAAAGATGACACCTGAAATAATGCTTACTATGGGAAGGGTATCTGATCCGGTTCTCTCTCCTGACTCACAAGAGATTCTTTATGGTGTCACCTATACTGATATCGCACAGAACAGGAGCGTACGCCAGCTTTTCATCATGAACGTAGACGGCTCTGACAACAGACAGATTACCCATTTTTCCCAAAGTGCAAACTGTGCACGCTGGGCAGAAGACGGGAATGCCATCTTCTTCATCAGAGGTGGTGAACTTTTCCGTATGAACGCAGACGGCTCGGCAGTGACGAAAGTCCAGGGTCTGGAAAGGCAGATTTCTGAATTCGCATTCAGTCCCGATTATAAGCAGATTATGTATATATCTGAGATTCAGTATGCTACTAAACCGACTGATGTATATCCCGATTTGGACAAGTCATCAGGAAGGGTAATCAAGGACCTGATGTACCGCCACTGGGACTGCTATGTGGAGAAGATTCCGCATACTTTCGTGGCATCTGTTACACGTGATGGTGAAAAATATACTCTTTCGAATGAGAAGGATCTCGTTGAGGGTACTCTTTTTGAACTTCCGACACTTCCATTCGGCGGTCTGGAGCAGCTGAACTGGAGTCCTGACTGCAGCAAAATAGCATATTCTTGCCGCAAGGTGACAGGAAAAGAGTATGCATTTTCCACCAATACAGATATTTACATATATACTCTTGCTACAGGTGAATGTATCAATATCAGCGAAGGAAATATGGGCTATGACACTGATCCGGTATTTTCTCCCGATGGAAATTATATCGCATGGGTAAGCATGGAAAGAGGTGGCTTCGAGGCAGACAAACAGAGACTCTTCCTGATGGATCTGCGTACCGGAGAAAAGAGAGACCTCTCCGCAAACTTCGGATATAATGTGACATCTCCTGTCTGGAATAAAAAGGGTGATGGAATCTGGTTCTGTTCACTTGTAAATGCTATTCAGGGTATTTTCTCGGCAGATCTTTATGGCAATATCACTCGTATCACACCTGAAACTTCATGGTATGACTTCGAAAAAGTAATTGAATTTGGTGACCGCCTCATCTGCTGTAACAACTCTATGTCTCGTCCCTACGAAATAGTTTCAGTCTCTGTGGAGGATGGCTCATTCATACAACTCACACACGAGAATGATGAAGTCCTCTCTCAGATAGCGCCTGAAAAGATAGAAGAGAGATGGCTCACTACTACTGACAACAAGAAAATGCATACTTGGGTTCTCTTCCCTCCCGATTTCGATCCTCAGAAAAAATACCCTGTAATGCTCTTCTGTAATGGAGGTCCTCAGACAACACTCAGCCAACATTGGTCTGTAAGATGGAACTTCAAGATGATGGCTAATCACGGATATATAGTGGTGCTTCCTAACCGTCGAGGCTCTACTGCATTCGGTCAGGAGTGGTGCGATCAGATTACAAGAGACTATCCTGGTCAGAATATGAAGGATTATATGGTTGCTGCGCGCAATATCAAGAACGAACCTTATGCAGGCAAGATTGGAGCGTCCGGAGCCAGCTATGGCGGCTACTCTATCTACTATCTGGCCGGTACCCATAACGGTTTCTTCGATGCGTTCCTGGCCCATGCGGGAATATTCAACCAGGAACAGATGTATATGATGACGGAAGAGCTATGGTTCCCCAATTGGGATAATGGTGGTGCGCCATGGGATAAGAATCCTGATGCAGTACGTCATTACAGCAGATCTCCTCACAAACTTGTAACCAATTGGGATACCCCTATCATGATCACCCATGGTGAAATGGACTACAGAGTTCCTGTCGAGCAGGGTATGGCGGCCTTCAATGCAGCCAAGATGCTGGGAGTTCCCTCTGAAATGCTCCTTTTTCCTGAGGAAAACCACTGGATTCTCAGACCTCAGAATAGTGTACATTGGCACAGGGCATTCTTTGACTGGTTCGATAAGTGGCTTGCTCAGTGATTTACTATTGTATTCTAAAAATACGCCATTGGCTCTATGACAAAGGCATATTGAA
>JAQXKS010000076.1 GCA_029010575.1 Bacteroidales bacterium
TATGCAGACCTTGACGGAGTCAGAGTGGATACATTCCCCTATACCGCTAAAGAAGATATTGCGGCATGGACAGCAGGAATAATCAATGAGTATCCCAATATTACAGTAGTAGGCGAATGTTGGTTCCATAATGCAGAACACATTGCATACTGGGAAGGTTCACACAAGAACCCCGATGGATACACTTCAAACCTTTCTATGGTAATGGACTTCCCCCTTGCTGACAATATGGTGGCATTCACACAGAATGAGAATCTGGGATGGGATGACGGAATAAAGAGACTCTATAACTCTATCTCCCTTGACTTTGCATACAACAATCCGTATAATATTCTGACATTCATGACGAACCATGATATGGACAGGCCTGCAACCAGATTCGGAGCCAATGTCGACAGTGATGAGACCGTTGCTGCCAGAATGAAACTTGCCACCACATTCATCCTGACTACCAGAGGTACTCCCCAGCTCTATTATGGTGACGAGATCATGATGTATCCCCCTGCTGACATGGTTGGAAAGGGCGACACATGGAGAAGGGAAGACTTCCCCGGAGGATGGAAATCAGATAAGAAGAATGCATTTACCCGGAAGGGACGTACAGCGGTGCAGAATGACCTGTTTGACCATACAAGAATCCTGCTTCAGTGGAGAAAGGGATCAAAAGCGGTGACAGGCGGCAAGCTTCTCCATTTCCTGCCTTACCAGGACCTGAACAATGTCTATGTCTATTTCAGGTATACGGAAGATCTCGGCGAGGTAGTGATGGTGATACTTAATAACTCTACAGAGTCTGTAAAGATAGATCCTTCGCGTTATGCAGAGATTCTTGACAGAGTCAGACAGATGCGTCCTTCCTCTATGGAAACCTCTGTAGATCTGCTCTCTTTCAGGAAGGTTAACCTTAATGAAGAGTTTTCCGTAGCACCCATGACCTCTATGGTAGTACTCCTCTAATCCTGTTTTGGCAAGGTTTTCGCAACTATTTGCAAAAACGAAATTGATATGAAAAAGATTTTTGCTATCATTGCAGCGGTTTCAGTGGCTTTTATTTCAGCTTCTGCGCAGAGTCAGGTAAATACGGAGAGGTATATCGATGTGGTAGGTTCCGCTGAGATGTATGTCGTACCTGATGAAATTCATTACGAGATAACACTCAAGGAGTATTTTGCCGAGGAGTTCAAGAAGGGAGCCAAGCCTGAGGACTATAAGACAAAGGTTCCTATGGAAAAGATAGAGAAGGAGTTCAGAGAAGCACTCTACTCTATAGGAATTGACCCTGAGGATATAAGAGTGAAAGAGGTCGGAGACTATTGGAGAAATCAGGGAAGAGACTTCCAGATAAGCAAAAAGTTTGATATAAAACTCACTGACTATAACATGATTGACAAAATCAACTCTGTCATCGATACGCGTGGAGTCAAGTACATGAATATCGGGGAGCTCAAGAACGCCAAGATACAGAACTACAGAAAGGAGTGCCGGATCAATGCAGTCAAGGCTGCCCGTGAAAAGGCCACTTATCTGCTGGAGGCTCTTGGAGAGAATCTCGGAAGGGTAATAAGCATAAGCGATAACAGCTATACTCCTGATGTCACTTATCAGGCTAAAGCCTCCCTTATGTCTATGGATATGGCACCACGTGAAGAGAATGTTGCGGCAGAGGATGGATTTGCACTCATAAAGGTTTCATTTTCGATAAATGTGCGTTTTGCCATTGCAGATTAGATGATATATGTATAAAATATTGAAGTTTAAGCCTGAACAGATGCTCATAACATCTGAACAGGCGGAGAACAGATACAAGGAAATAGCTTCGCAAAAGGGGACTTTGCTCCTCTTTTGCGACTATTTTATTATGGATATCAAGGGTGAAAAAAGAACCAACCCACTGATAGACTACCAGATAGGATCGCTTAGAGAAGATTTTGACTTCGGACCTATGGTCTGTGTAAGGGAGGAATTACTCGAAGAGTGGCAGCAGAGCAACCCTTCACTGGATCCTCAGAGGGATTTCTATAACCTTCGTCTTTTCCTGACACGTGCCTGGATGCAGGGAAGGGGTGAGATTCTCAGATACCCTGTTACCCTTTACGGAGTCACAGATTATGACCCCAGGCCTGAAGAGGTCAGACAGTTCGACTATGTCAATCCAAAGAACAGAGAGTATCAAATCCAGATGGAGAGAATATGTACTGACCACCTCCGTCGAATAGGCGCCCTGATGCCCCCTGTTACATCCGATGCCTTTTCTTCTGATGACCTCAATAGTGACGGCAATGGCAGCAAAGTGGTTGCAAGTGTTGTAATTCCTGTTTTCAACAGGGTGAAAACTGTCGCGGATGCAGTCAAGTCAGCGTTGAAACAGAGATGCAGTTTTAGATACAATGTCATTGTCGTAGACAATTATTCCACAGATGGTACTACAGATCTTCTGCGCAAGATGGCTCAGGAGGATGATAGGGTAGTTCTTCTGCATCCTGCTGAAAAGGGACACGGAATAGGCGGCTGCTGGAATGTTGCAATACATTCACCCCATTGCGGACTTTTTGCTGTACAGCTGGACAGTGATGACCTCTACAGCTCGGAGAATACGCTTGCCTCCATAGTGGACAAGTTCATTCAGGAGAGATGTGCCATGGTTATCGGATCCTATCAGATGACCGACTTTGACCTTAAACCGATTCCTCCCGGGGTGATAGACCACAGGGAGTGGACAGATGCGAATGGTCATAACAATGCGCTGAGAGTCAATGGACTTGGTGCTCCAAGGGCCTTCTATGTGCCGATTCTCAAGAGCGTGGGCGGATTTCCAGATGTCTCCTATGGTGAAGACTATGCTGTTGGAATACGGATTTCACGCGAATATAGAATCGGGCGTATATGGGAACCTATATATCTGTGCAGAAGGTGGGGCGGCAATTCCGATTCCTCACTCGATATAACGAAGATCAACGCGAATAACCTTTATAAGGATTCACTCCGTACCCGGGAGCTGCGCTGCAGAATGGAGCTCAACAGACCTTGTACCCCTGACACCTTTCTTGAATCTGAGCTGAAGGTGTGGAGCCAGGCACGGGAGAGATATGAACAATTGCAGAATGTATCTGAAAAGCGGCTGAATGTCAATGGCTTCGGATGTAAACTGCTCTTTAATCCCGCAAGGGCGATCTCAACGCTTGCCAATCTTGACCCCAAAGCGCTCTCGCAAAGACCATGCTTCTTCTGTGAACCCAACAGACCTGCCCAGCAACACGCCATACCCTTGACATTGAGGCATCGGTATAACCTGCTTGTAAATCCTTTCCCCATTTTCCCAAAACACTTCACTGTTCCATCTGACGAACATACATATCAGCAGATGACACAGGAGCGACTTGCAGATATGCTCGATTTGGCTTTGGCCTATAAGGATTATGTGATTTTTTTCAACGGTCCTAAATGTGGAGCCAGCGCACCTGACCATTTCCATTTCCAATTGGGCAACAAGGGCTTCCTACCTATAGAAGAGTCATTCGATTCCTTGAAACTGACAGAAATCTGCCGCTATAAAGGTGTTCAGATCTGCTCGCCGGACAATTACATAAATAGTACGGTGATATTCAGAGGAACTGACCCTGATATGCTGGTAAGATCTATCTGGAGGGTGGTATCATCCCTTGAATATGATTATAATCTTGTCGGCTGGGCCTCAGCAGAGGAGATAATTCTGTTCTACTTCCCCAGAACGGCACGACGCCCCGCCTGTTTCCATGCGACAGATGATTCCAGAATAAGAATCTCTCCGGGATGTGCCGATATGGCCGGAACATTCATTATTACCTCATATGATGAATTCATGAAGGTCGATGATGCTATAATTGAACGTATTGTCAGTGAGGTTACCCCTTCTGAGGATATCTTCTCCTTCAGGGAGAGTGTCAGGTCGTCAGTGCTCTGCGCTGAACCTGTCGTAAGTGTAGGGCTTGACAGGAGAGAGGAGCTCACTGTGTGCTTTAATGGAAGGTATCTCTTCGAGAATGGCAGTGTTACCGCCGAGGAATCTTTCAGAATGGTTGGAGGCATGATTATGTTCAGAGGAGTGATGTACAGAAGCCTGTCATTCATTCCGTCCACACAGGATGCCACATTCTCGATACCGGATATAACCATAGGAATCGACTTCCATTGGCAGAGAAAGGAGTGCCAGATCTTCAGAGGCTCCCTTGTTCTGATGGTTGAGGAGGGAAAAATCGTGGTGGTCAACAGACTCAATGCGGAGGATTATCTGCTGAGTGTCATCTCTTCGGAGATGTCTGCTGAGAATGCCGTTGAGTTTCTAAAGGCGCATTCGGTAATTTCTCGTTCATGGCTGCTTGCCCCTCCTGCCGGCGGAAACCATACGGAAGAGTTGGCCGATGAGAGGATAAGATGGTATGGCAGGGATGCCCACAAACTCTTCGATGTCTGTGCAGATGACCACTGCCAGAGATATCAGGGGATAGGCCGCTGCCTTTCTGAGGCAGTGACAAGGGCTGTTCAAGAGACCAGAGGAGATGTTCTGTGGTATGACGGAGCAATCTGCGATGCCCGTTTTTCCAAATGCTGCGGTGGTGTGACAGAGAGGTTCAGCACCTGTTGGGAGGATATTGACCCAGACTATCTCAAGCCGTTGTCTGACAATGAGGAAGGAGATATCTTGCCTTTGGACTTGACTACAGAAGAGGGAGCACGAGCGTGGATAATGGACAGTGACAGGGATGCATATTGCAATACAAATGACAAAAAACTCATCTCCAGGATTATGAATAGCTACGACTGCGAAACGCCCGATTTCTTCAGATGGAGGGTGGAATATGACAGGGATGAGCTATCAAGCATATTTGCAGAACGCACCGGCCTGGATATAGGCAGGATAGTTTCGCTCGTTCCGCTCGAGCGTGGCTCTTCGGGCAGAATCATACGTCTTGAGGTGGTGGGTCAGAAAGGGAAGGCGACAATAGGCAAAGAACTTGAAATACGAAGATCGCTCTCCAGGAGTCACCTCTACAGCTCTGCCTTTATAGTAGAAGAGGAGCAGGATCGCATTACCCTTTATGGTGCCGGATGGGGGCATGGTGTCGGACTTTGCCAGATAGGCGCTGCTGTCATGGGCGAAAAAGGATTTGATTACAAGAGTATCTTGCTCCACTATTTCTCAGGGGCGCAGTTGAAGAAATTATATTGATTATGAATGCACTGTTCTGGATATCGACACTCTATCTTGCCGAAGGGTTGCCATACATAGCTGTCAATACCCTTTCTGTGATTATGTACAAGAACATGGGGATTTCCAATGCCGAGATAGCCTTCTTTACAGGATGGCTCTACCTGCCATGGGTTATCAAACCATTCTGGAGCCCTTTCGTAGACATTCTCAGGACCAAGCGCTGGTGGGTGTTATTTACACAGATTTCCATTGCCCTCGCATTCGGACTGCTCGCTCTCCTGTTACCAGGATCTCTTGCGTTCAAAAGCTCTCTCATTATTTTCTGGATAATAGGTTTCTTGTCTGCCACTCATGATATTGCTGCAGATGGATTCTATATGAAGGCGCTCGACTCTTCAGACCAGTCGTTCTATGTAGGGTTCAGGAGTGCTTTTTACCGTCTCGCCACGATTTTGGGACAAGGTGGGATAGTGATGGGTGCCGGTTATCTCGAAAAAAGTACCGGTTCTGTACCTCTTGCCTGGTCGCTCACATTCGCAGGGCTCTCGCTTTTGTTCCTGCTCTTTGCCCTTTGGCACATCAAGGCCATGCCATCTGTCGAACGGAATGCAGGCTCTGCCGGACATAAGAGTCCAAAGCAGATTATATCTGAGTTCGGAAACACCTTTGCCACTTTCTTTAAGAAAAGAGAGGTGGTCGTTGCGATTCTCTTCATGCTTCTCTACAGATTCCCCGAAGCCCAGCTTGTCAAGATGATAAATCCCTTCCTTCTGGATGCCAGACAGGTCGGCGGGCTGGGAATGGAGACATCACAGGTAGGTCTGGTCTATGGTACTATTGGCATAATAGGCCTTACATTGGGGGGAATACTCGGAGGAATGCTGGTCAGCAAATATGGACTCAGGAGGTGTCTGTGGCCTATGGCTCTGGCGCTTACGCTTCCTTGTGCCGTATTCTGCTGGATGAGTATGGCTCAGCCTGACCACTCTGATCTTGTCGATATGGTGCTGATTGATGCAGCTGTATTCTTCGAACAGTTCGGATACGGGGTCGGCTTTACCTCCTTTATGCTGTATATGATATATTTCTCACAAGGAGAATTGCAGACCTCCCACTACTCCATCTGTACTGCATTTATGGCCTTGGGCATGATGATTCCGGGAATGTTTGCAGGATGGATTCAGCAGCAGCTTGGATATGTGGGCTTCTTCTGGTGGATAATGGTATGTTGCCTGGTAACTCTCGCAGTCACAGCTTTAATCAAAGTGGATGGCTCATATGGAATAAAACAATCTGAACAATGAAACGCGTTGCCATATTCGCACTTTTCGTAATTGTACTCTACCCGTTAACCCTTATGGGGCAGAATCGGGTGGTAAAGACAGGAATCGATGTACTTGAGGAAAACGGCTTTGAACAGCTCAGGGGCAAGAAGATAGGACTTGTTACCAATCCCACAGGTGTGGACAGATGGATGAATTCCACTATTGATATCCTCTACAATGCTCCTGAGGTGGAGCTTGTCGCACTTTTCGGACCGGAGCATGGGGTAAGGGGCTCTGTGCATGCCGGAGTAGGGATTGAGGATACACCGGTGGACCCGTCAACAGGTGTAAGAATCTACTCACTTTATGGCAAGAGCCGCCTTCCCTCTGCCAGCTCGCTCGAGGGGCTTGATGCTATTGTTTATGATATCCAGGATATAGGCTGCCGTTCATACACATACATCAGTACAATGGGAAACGTAATGAAAGTGGCTGCATGTGAAGGCATTGAGTTCATTGTACTGGACAGGCCCAATCCTCTGGGAGGGAACAAGGTCGAGGGACCTGTAGTGGATGATTCGCTGATCTCATTTGTCGGCCAGTATCAGATACCTTATGTATATGGTCTTACCTGCGGGGAGCTGGCCACCCTGATAAATGAGGAGGGCATGCTCACGGTGCCGGATAGAAATGGGGCGGACAGCATCGTCAGATGTAATCTTACCGTGGTAAGGATGAAGGGCTGGGAGCGTGATATGACTTACGACAAGACGGGACTCAGGTGGGTCCCCACTTCACCCCACATACCGACAGTAGAGGCTGCGATGCTATATCCTGCTACCGGCATAATAGGTGAATTGGGGGTAGTCAGTATCGGTGTAGGCTATACACTTCCTTTTCAGATGATTGCTTCGGACAAGATAACTGATGCAGAGGCTTTTGCTGCCAGAATGAATGCCATCGGCCTTCCGGGGGTGACCTTCAGGGCAATTTACGCCTCACCTTTCTATGGCGGCTTCAAAGGCAAGCAGGTGGCGGGAGTACAGATCTATATAGATGATTTCGAGCAGGTGGAACTCACCTCAATACAGTTCTATGCACTTGAGGTCCTGACCATGATGGCCCCCTCTTTCAGACCCTTTTCACAGACAGGCAGTTCTAATCTGAACATGTTTGACAAGGTGACAGGGACCAAAAAAGTGAGAGAGATATTCTCAAAAACCTACAGGTTCAAGGATATCTCTCCCTTATGGCGCTGCGACACAGAAGCCTTTGTCAGAGCATCAGCGCGCTACAGGCTCTATTGATTATTCTGCGTAAATCTTTAGTATGTTGAGAATTACCTGAACAGCCTTTTCCATGCTGTTGACAGGAACATATTCGAATCTGCCGTGGAAATTATGACCGCCTGCGAAGATATTTGGGCAAGGAAGACCCATAAACGATAGTCTTGCACCATCTGTACCACCTCTGATAGGGCGGATATCGGGTGTGACATCTGCCTCTTTCATAGCTCTGACAGCTGTTTCTATAATATGGTAATGAGGTTCAACCTCTTTTTTCATATTGAAATATTGGTCCTTTATTTCGATGCTTACCGTTTCCTCGCCGTATTTTCTGTTGATAAAATCGGCACACTCTTTTATCAGCTGTTTCTTGGCTTGGTAGAGTTCGAAGTCGTGATCTCTTATAATATACTGAATATCAGCTTCTTCTACAGTTCCGACAAATTTGTGTATATGGAAGAAACCTTCGTAGCCGGCAGTATATTCAGGGCGTTGGTCAACTGGTAAGAGATCATTGAATTCAGATCCGATAAGGATCGCGTTTAGCATCTTGTTCTTTGCGTAACCAGGGTGGATATTGCGACCTTGGATGTGAACCTTGACTGCGGCTGCATTGAAATTCTCATATTCAAGTTCTCCAATGGCACCGCCATCCATAGTATAGGCATAGGTAGCGCCGAATTTCTTGACATCGAAATAGTCGACACCTCTTCCAATCTCTTCATCTGGGGTAAAACCGATTTTGATTTCAGGGTGCTTGAACTCAGGATGGTTGATAATGTACTGTGCTGCTGTCATTATCTCAGCAATTCCGGCCTTGTCATCTGCCCCCAGGAGGGTAGTTCCATCAGTAGTAATAAGGGTCTGGCCAATATATTTTTTGATTTCGGGGAAATCCGAAACTTTAAGCCAAATATCCTTCTCCTTATTGATGAGGATGTCTGAACCCTGGTAATTCTCGACAACATTGGGTCTGATATTATTTCCCGGAGCGTCAGGAGAAGAGTCGACATGAGCGATGAAGCCTATCGCCGGGGCATCCTTTTCTATATTTGAAGGGATGGTGGCCATAAGGTATCCGTATTTGTCGACATCCACATTCTTAACTCCCATCTCAATGAGCTCTTTCTTGAGCAGTTCAAGCAGGACAAACTGCTTGTTCGTACTTGGCTGTGTGGGTGAATCGGGGTCAGACATCGTATCTACAGCGACATATCTGAGGAATTTATCTTTAACTGATTCCATAATTATATATATTTAAATGATTTGATTTCTCTCTTTTCAGAACGCCTGCAATCCTGAATTTTCTACAAAAGTATGAATTGAAAAGAAGAAATCAAACTATCCGCTTTTTTATGCCAAAAATAGTGTCAAATATTTGATTTAAGAACGCTCTGAATATGAATAGGTTAAAAAATTACACAAAAAAATGTTTCAAAAAATGGCGATTTTTTTCGAGAAAAATTTGGAAGTGAAGAAAAAGTCAGTATCTTTGCAATCCCGTTTGAGAAAAACGGTCAGTTCATTGAAATGATGAGAGAGATAACGAGGTAAAGAAAAAAGAAAAGATAGTCTGTATAATAAAATATAGGGACTACGATTTCAAAAGAGACGAAAAGAAATTCATATCGAGAGAAGTTACAAGGGCGAACGGAGGATGCCTTGGCTTCTGGCGGCGAGGAAGGACGTGGAAAGCTGCGAAAAGGTGCGGGGATCTGCCAACAAGAAATGATCCGCACATATCCGAATGGGGCAACCCGCGTGAGTGAAGCTCACGCACT
>JAQXKS010000077.1 GCA_029010575.1 Bacteroidales bacterium
CACTATTATAACAATGATAGGATCAAACTGAGGCTAAATGGAAAAAGCCCGGTGCAATACCGAGCTTTATTCCAATCTAAGAGCGCCTTTTAATAATGTTAAACCGTCCAACTTTTGGGGGTCACATCACTTTTTGGTCACTCTCTTTTTTACTTGTTGTAGTACGCACGTAGAGGTGGTAGGGTATGCTAAGCTTTCAGATGAGATGCTTATTTGTTTTCGCGACGCGGACCGCGACGTTCTCCCTTGTCACCTCTGTCTCCTCTGGGCTTTTCAGGGCGAGGTTTGCGTTCACGTTCCACCCATCCTTCAGGTGCGGGCATAAGCGCTCTGCGGGAGAGTCTCATCTTTCCGCTCTTGGAATCAATTTCCAGAAGCTTAACATCCACTTCATCACCTACTTTGAGAATATCTTCTACCTTTTCTACTTTCTTGTAGTCAAGTTCAGAAATATGGAGAAGGCCCTCCTTACCAGGCAGAATCTCAACGAAAGCACCGAATTCAAGGATTGAAACGACCTTACCATGGTAAGTTTCACCTACCTCAGGCACAGTTGTAATAGCCTTGATTCTTGCGAGTGCTGCATCCATTGCCTCTTTATTTTCACCGAAAATATCGATAATTCCCTTGTCGCCATCTTCTGTAATGGTAATGGTAGTACCTGTAGTCTTCTGAATATCCTGAATAACTTTTCCGCCTGTACCGATAACAGCACCGATAAATTCAGAAGGAATGGTAATCTGGATAATGCGAGGTACATTGGGTCTGTAGTCTTCACGAGGTTCAGAAATGGTCTTCATCATCTCACCCATAATGTGAGCCCTGCCCTCCTTAGCCTGTGCAAGAGCTCTTTCGAGGACTTCATAAGGAAGGCCGTCAACCTTGATATCCATCTGGGTAGCAGTAATACCGTCGCGGGTACCGGTTACCTTGAAGTCCATATCCCCCAAGTGGTCTTCGTCACCGAGGATGTCTGAAAGCACAGCGAACTTGCCGGTCTTCTCGTCGGAAATAAGACCCATTGCAATACCTGACACTGGTTTCTTGATCTTAACACCACAATCCATCAGTGCAAGTGTTCCTGCACATACGGTAGCCATTGAGGAAGAACCGTTGGACTCGAGAATATCAGAAACCACGCGTACTGCATAAGGGTTCTCTTCTCCAATGGGAACTACTGGTTTGAGAGCTCTCCAAGCGAGGTTTCCATGACCAATTTCACGACGACCCACACCTCTCTGGGCCTTTGCCTCACCGGTTGCGTAAGGAGGAAAATTATAGTGGAGTACGAACTGCTGGGTCTCCTGAACGAGAACTTCGTCCATCTCCTTCATATCCATCTTGGTTCCAAGGGTTACAGTAGAGAGTGACTGAGTCTCTCCTCTGGTGAAGATTGCCGATCCATGCGCTCCGGGAAGGTATCCCACTTCACACCAGATGGGCCTGATCTGGCTGGTCTGACGACCGTCCAGACGCACTCCTTCATCGATAATCATACGACGCATAGCCTCTTTTTCGACAGCTGCGTAGTATCTATTTATCATGAACTCTTTATCTTCTCTCTCCTCTTCAGGTATAGTCTCAATGAAAGCCTCTTTCACAGCTTCGAAAGCATCTTCCCTTTCATGTTTTGCAAGGCCTGATTTTGCCACTTCATAACATCTGTCGTAGCAGAATTCACGAAGTGATGCACGAAGCTCTTCGTCATTTTCTTCATGACAATATGTTCTCTTGACCTCTTTGCCAACCTCTTTGGTAAGTTCAAGCTGGGCCATGCACTGAATCTTAATCTCTTCATGGGCAAATTTGATAGCTTCAAGCATCTCTGCTTCTGAAACTTCATTCATTTCACCCTCTACCATCATGATATTGTCAATGGTAGCTGCAACCATAAGATCGATATCGGCTCTCTTGAGATCTTCAAATGTAGGATTTATTACCAATTTGCCATCAATGCGGGCAACTCTCACTTCTGAGATAGGTCCATTCCAAGGTATGTCACTAACGGCCAGAGCAGCTGATGCAGCAAGTCCTGCATAAGCATCAGGCATGGTCTCCTTATCTGCAGAGATAAGGATGACATTCACGAATACCTCTGCATGAAAATCATCAGGGAAAAGGGGACGCAAAGCCCTGTCAACTAAACGTGCTACAAGAATCTCTGAATCAGAGGCACGTCCCTCTCTTTTAAGAAATCCGCCGGGATAACGGCCTGCAGCGGCATATTTCTCTTTATATTCAACTGAAAGAGGCATAAAGTCCACATCTTCTTTAGCATCTTTCGCACAGCAAACGGTAGCGAGTAACATAGTGTTACCTACCTTAACGACAACCGAACCGTCAGCCTGTTTGGCAAGCTTGCCGGTTTCGATTTCAACAATTCTTCCATCACCCATTGTGATGGTCTTCTTAACTATATTCATATATACACTATTAGTTTCCCTGAGGACAAGAGATAACTATGGAGTAAAAAATAGAGGATGCCGAAGCCGGCACCCTCGCTTATTATTTACGAAGGTTCAATGCCTTCAATATTTCTCTGTATCTCTCGATATCAACTTCCTTGAGATAGTCAAGGAGGCGACGTCTTTTACCTACGAGTCTGAGCAACGCCCTCTGTGTTCCAAAGTCTTTCTTGTTGTTCTTCAGGTGCTCTGTAAGGTGAGCGATACGGTAAGAAAATAGAGCAATCTGACTCTCTGCTGAGCCGGTGTCCGTATTAGACTTCCCGTATTTAGCGAAAATCTCCTGCTTTTTTTCAGCTGCGAGATACTCTGCCATAGCTATTTACTATTATTTTTAAGTTTTGTCCCAAAATTGGGACTGCAAATATAGTAACTTTATTTAAAGATACAAATCTAATTGATTAAATCATACCTCCGTCACAAACGATCACCTGACCTGTCACATAAGAAGAGAGGTCTGAACCAAGGAAGAGGGCGACATTAGCGATATCTTCAGGAGTACCTCCCCTGCGAAGAGGAATCTTCTTGTTCCACTCTTCTTTTACCTCTTCTGAGAGTGCATTGGTCATATCTGTGATGATGAAACCGGGTGCGATACAGTTGGCACGAATTCCACGAGAGCCCATCTCCCTTGCGATTGATTTTGCAAGACCAATCATACCTGCTTTGGATGCAGAGTAGTTACACTGGCCTGCATTTCCGTTTACTCCCACTACTGATGAGATGTTTATGATGCTGCCACCACGCTGACGTGCCATAACTGGAGTAACAGCATGTGTGAAGTTGAAAGCGGACTTGAGGTTTACATTGATAACCATATCCCACTGCTGTTCAGACATTCTCATCATAAGGCCGTCACGGGTGATTCCAGCATTGTTAACGAGGATATCGAGATGACCGAAGTCTTTGACAATCTGTTCTACAGTTTCATGAGCCTGAGTAAAATCAGCCGCATTGGATGCATATCCACGACACACTACTCCCAAAGCTGAAATCTCTTTTACTGTATTGTTGAAGTTATCATCTGCATTGAGGTCTGTGAAAGCTATATCAGCACCTTCAGAGGCCAGTTTAAGTGCTATTGCCTTGCCGATTCCACGAGCTGCTCCGGTTACAAGAGCTACTTTTCCTTTAAGTAAATCCATATTCCTATTATTTATTGTCCAAAATTGCGAATGAGAGGGTAGCCTCTACACATACTTTTCCGTTGACAACGGCCTTTGCATCAATAAAGAAGAGCATTGCTCTGTGGTTGGTGATCTGAGCATGTACTTCGATAGTGTCACCGGGATAGACAGGATGTTTGAAACGGGTCTTGTCAATTCCGGTGAAATAAGGAGTCTTTCCTTTGAGATAGTCCTTCACAAGGAGTGAACTAGACTGTCCCATGATTTCGCAAAGAATAACTCCCGGAACTACGGGATTACCGGGATAGTGTCCCTGGAGGAAAAATTCATCACCGCGGACATGGTACTTTCCCACGACTGTTCCGTCTTCATTTACCACCATTTCGTCAACGAGCAACATAGGCTCTCTGTGTGGCAAAAACTGTTTGATTTCTTCTCTATTCATACTGACTTGTTTTTCTATTTGTTATACTTTCTCAAAGCGACTACCGCATTGTGTCCCCCGAATCCCAAAGATGAAGAGAGTGCAATGGTAATATCGGCTTTTGTCGCATTGTTAGGATTGACATTAAGGTCACATTCGGGATCAGGTTCCTGGTAACCTATGGTGGGTGGAACTATACCATCCCGAAGTGCAAGAGCTGCAGCCACTACTTCTATGCCACCGGCAGCTCCCAGAGCGTGTCCTGTCATTGATTTGGTAGAGCAGAGAATTGCCCTGCGCGCCTGTTCTTCTCCCAGTGCAATCTTGATTGCAGCTGTTTCAGATTTGTCGTTTAAGGGAGTTCCTGTTCCATGTGTATTGATGTGCAGAAGGTCCGAAGGGGTATATCCTGCCTCGTCGAGAGCCTGTCTGAATGCACCTGACTGTGTGGATCCATCGGGACGTGGTGCTGTATAATGGTACGCATCACATGTATTTCCATAACCGCACACCTCTGCTATTATGTTTGCTCCACGTGCCTTGGCTCTTTCATACTCTTCGAGAACGACGATTCCTGCACCCTCCGCAATTACGAAACCGCCTCTGCGTGCATCGAAAGGAAGTGATGCCGCCTTAGGGTCGTCGGAGGTGGAGAGAGCCTTGCTGTTGGCGAACCCTCCTATAGACAGGGGAGTAACCGCTGCTTCAGCACCGCCAGCGATTATTGCGTCGGCATATCCGTGCTTAATGGCTCTATATGCTTCACCTATGGAGTGTGTACCAGTAGCGCATGCTGTTACAATCGGCAGACATACACCCTTTGCGTTATGTGCAATTGCAACATTTCCCGCTGCAATATTGGATATCATAGTAGGTATGAAAAGTGGAGAGATCCACTGGGGACCATCCTCAAGCATCTTCTTGGTTTCATTGACGAAGGCGTGCATGCCACCGATTCCGGAACCTATATAGACACCGAGTCTGCCGGCAGGGATTTCGTTAGGATCTTCTCCTGTACAATTATCAGTAGCCTTCAGACCACTCTCTTTCATAGCCTGATATGCAGCTGCAAGAGCGAACAGACAGAATCGGTCGTGCTTCCTTGCTGATTTGGCGTCAATGCCATATTCAGTAGCTTTAAAATCTTTTACCTGACCTGCCACTTTTACAGTAAGTCCTTCTGTAGGAATATCCTTTATAAAGTCAATACCGCAAACACCGTTAATGAGGCTGTTCCAGAATGTCTCTACATTATTTCCAACAGGAGTGATAACACCTGTTCCTGTTATAACTACTCTTCTTTCCATAATAATATTAATTTTTACCCCAACGGAGAACGACAGCACCTGTTGTGAAACCGGCTCCGAAGGCACTCATAAGGATCATGTCACCCTCTTTGAGTCTGTTACTTCTATTGAGTTCATCTAGCAGGATGGGAATCGTTGCAGATGATGTATTTCCATATTTCTCTATATTGACAGGAAATTTGCTCTGAGGCTGTCTGACAAACCTTCTGATCATCTCAATGATTCTGATGTTTGCCTGATGAAGCACATAATAATCAATCTGATCCGGAGTCATTCCGGCCCTGCGAAGGACTATATCGATATCATCTGTGGATGATGAAACAGCCAATTTGAATACATCCTGTCCATTCATGACCAAAGGTCCACCCTTCTCTTCTTTGGTAACAAAGGGAGTAGGCTGCATAAGACGCTTCTGCCACAGAGGCTCTACCTTTGAATGGGTTCTCAGCTGCACAGCCTTCAGGTTATCACCCTGAGTAACTACCACAGCTCCGGCACCATCCCCGAAAAGGACGCACTGTGAACGGTCCTTCCAGTCAACCATTCTACCTGGCTCTTCTGCACAGACAATAAGAATATTACGATAGTCGTGTGTCTTGAGGAAAGACTCAGCTATGTCAAGTGCATACATGAATCCGGTACATGCACAATTAATGTCAAAAGATGGACACTCAAGTCCTAACATACCATGAATAATACAACTGAGAGAGGGAGTATCGTATTCATTGACGACATTGGAAACAATGAGGAAATCGATTTCATCCAATTTCACGCCCGCATTTTCCATTGCATTCTTCGCCGCTTCGACAGCCAGACCTTCAAGGGTCTCATCTGTAATGAGCCTTCTCTCCTTGATACCTGTCCTCGAAACAATCCATTCATCAGAGGTATCGAGGAACTGGGCAATCATGTCGTTGGTTACCGATAGAGCAGGATGGGCGCTTCCTGTACCTATAATTTTCATTTTATCAATTATCTGCTAAATTCATACAAAAGTATCTATTTCAATTTAAAAAACAAAAAACCTGTCAGAAAATCGACTCTTCCGTATAGGTCGTAAGCAGCTCAAGAGCCTTCATTCCCATAACGGAATTACCCTTGGGATTGAGTCTGGGACTCCACACGGCCACTGAATAACGCATCGGACAGATTGCAACAATTCCTCCGCCTACACCACTTTTGCCGGGCAGACCGATTAAGTATGAAAACTCCCCGGCCTCATCGTAAAAACCGCATGTCTGCATCAATGCGTTCATACGCTTGATTTGGGAGGTTGTAAGTCTTATTCCATTGAAATCAAACTGTTTATTGTGTTGAGAGAATGGGAGGAACGCCTTGGATAGTTGCCTGCAGCTCATCTGCACCGAACACATTTTGAAATAAAACATAAGAACCTCATCGATAGGATTACAAATATTCCCATAGTTCTTGAGAAGGTACGCCATAGCCGCATTCAAAAAGCCTGTTTCCTTTTCAGAATTGGCGACTTCCATGTTATAATCAATACTGTCGTCATCTGCAAGCGCTCTAATGAACTCAATATACTCCTCTTCAGGATTGCGCAGCTCCTCAAGCAACATATCAGCAACCACTATTGCACCGGCATTGATGAAGGGATTTCTGGGTATTCCGTTCTCCAGTTCAAGCTGGATAATGGAATTGAAAGCCGTACCTGAGGGCTCCTTTCCTACTCTGCTCCACATAGACTCTCCCTTGATGGAGAGGGCCATTGCCAAAGAGAGCACCTTCGAGATACTTTGGATGGAGAAAGTCACATCAGCATCCATAAAAGGATAGATTCTTCCTTCAGAGGTCTGAAGACAGATTCCGAACTGGTCGGGGTTCACCTTTGCCAACGCTGGAATATAAGTAGCCTGTTTACCCTCTTTGGAGTATTGGCGTATTTCGTTGTATATCCTTGTAAATATCTGATTATAATCCATATATGTAATTATTCAGGTTTGACTACATAGAAACATGAAGTTGAGAAAAAGTTCCTAAGATAGGGTATGGCTGCAATACAACGGGAGAGTTTGCGTGGAGTGAAACCAAATTTTGCCCTGTAATGTGGAGAGATGAGCCACAGCTGCCTTTCGAGAATCCTGTAGTTGCAATCTTTGCACAGACGCTCGAAGTGTTCCACAGTCACAGAGGATCTCTTGATACTCATAAGGTCCTCTACTGCAGCAGGATCTTCCTTAAATGCAAGCAAATAGCGCCTGTATAGGGCAGCGGGCAGAAGATGAATAAAAGGAAGTCGGGCGGCCTTTGACTTGCAAGCCTGCTGGTGACCTCCGAATGGCATCTGCCATGCAGGAAAGCCGAAGAATACTATTCCATCATTCTTAAGAAAGGCATTTATCCTTTCGAAAAATAGATGTTTAAATGGCTGTTCTATATGCTCGAACACATCGTGGATAAGCAATATATCGAACTTTTCCGCACCCTCAAAAGGATTGTCACTCAGCACATCTGCACAGAAGAAATCTGCTGCTGTTCCCTCTGCCTCGAAGAATGCCCGTGCATTCTCTATTTTGCGCCGCGAGAGGTCAAAACCGGCCACCTTGCAACCCATGCGTGCAAAAGGCAGAAGATTGCCTCCTTCACCACAGCCTATCTCGAGGATACGAGTATTTTGGTTAACCTCTTTGAATTTCTTAAGATACTCTATATAAAACTGTTCTGCTGTCTCACACAATTCATCGAAATAGAGCTTCCGGTCCACATATCTGTTTTTGCTTTCTTCCCTCATCTTTCTTTTTTTCAACAAACGATATAGCAAATATATATACTATTGTCAATTAAATGCCAAAAAAAAGGATATATTTGCAACCTCCGATAATAGGAAATATCAATATGAACAAGCCGCCATATACACACTGCAAGAATTGTGGAGCGAAGTTGGAGGGACCCTATTGCCACAATTGCGGTCAATACGCAATGGATTTGCACACCTCCTTCTGGTCTTTTATAAAACACTTCCTTTCACATGAGTACCTGCTCAACATGAAGTTTCCCAAGACCATGTGGACACTCATCCGCTATCCTGGCAAACTGACCAACGAGTTTATGGAGGGAAAAATAAAAAAATATTCGAACCCCTTGAGTATCAACAAGACCATTCTCGTCATTTTGGCATTTATCATGGTATTGACCAGAACTCCATGGCATGCACCATTCACACAACAGGATGCGGGAAGCCTACCTGCCAGAACGATGATACAGTTAAGTACCATAAAGGATTCGATATGGAGAGATGCCGAACAGGGCCAGAAGAGACAGATCACTCTGATAGCCCCCTACAGTGTCATATCGGAATATCCTGAACTATTCGTTATCAGCGATTACAAAATATCGGAGACAGGCGATTCAAACGACACCATGACAGTATCCGTACCTGAGGTAATGATTACAAATGCCATAATTACCGGGAGAAGTTATGAAAAAGGGGAACTCTACTCGTTCAATCCTAATAACCAATACGCTGAAAGATATTCTGACATCGAAAGAATTATCAAAGATGATACCAAGACCGTCTATAGACACTTCATGCCGCTCCTGATACTTCTATCGACACCTCTGCTGGCGTTCCTAATTAAAATTTTCTTCAGAAAGAGCAAGAAGAAATATATCACACACTACGTCTTTACCCTTCATTACTGCATAGTCTACGAAATCATACTTCTATTGAAGGGGCTCGTTCAGTACATATTCAATTCTGATTCATCGTATATATTCGACGTATCATTTATACTCTCTGTTGTCTACCTGGCTATTGCATCCAAGAGGGTGTATGATGGGCAGTCGTGGATAAAATGCAGTATCAAATCATTCTTAATCAATGCAATATATCAGGGAACAATCTATCTGACAATCATGATTGTCATTGGTGTTATTCTCTTTTCCCACATAATCAAACTATGAGTACATATTTAAGCAGCGGCAACACCAGACTTGATGCCCAAATGAAGTTTACAGCAGAAATCGACAAAATGACCTCAGTTCTCAGAAGAACCCTTCTTATAGATGGTTCCAGAAGAGAAAATGATGCAGAACATTCATGGCATATAAGTGTAATGGCACTTATTTTCAGTGAATACGCAGTAGAGAAACCCAATCCGCTCCATGCGGTGGAAATGGCTCTGGTACATGATCTTGTAGAGGTATATGCCGGTGATACCTTCGCATACGACACCTCCGGATACCAGACAAAGAGTCAGAGAGAGGAACAGGCGGCAGACAAACTCTTTTCGATATTGCCACCGGAACAGGGAGAATACATCAGATCCCTTTGGGAAGAGTTCGAAGCATGCGAGACCGTTGACAGCAAGTATGCCAACTGTCTGGATAGACTCCAGCCATTTTATCACAACACCCTGACCCAGGGGCACACATGGCAGGAATCATCCCCACGTCCCACAAGCTCTCAGGTAGCCAAAAGGATGGAAATCCTCAGGGAGTTCATGCCGCAAGTTCACAAATGGGTAGAAAAAAATATTGAGCACGCAATTGAACAAGGATGGCTAATAAAGTAAAATCCATAAAAATATCACTACTGTCTCTGATTCTCAGTATTTTTACTGTAGTTGCATACCACATGCCCTTCTTCACCTACTCATGTGGTGCAGTGGAAAAAGGATTCAATGGGATCATTATTGTTGCAAGTCTTGCATTACTGCTCCTTGCAGCAGACTTCTTTCTGTACTATCTGCTTCTTTTCCTGGGTAGAATAGTTGGAAAATGTATTATCGTATTCACCCTTATATCCAATGCAGGCAGCCTCTATTTCATCAATTCGTACAATGTGCTCATTACAGACGAAATGATGGGGAATGTTTTCAACACTCAGTTCTCTGAGGCATCGGGATTCTTTTCAGCCGGAGCCGTGTTATACATCCTTCTTCTGGGAGTCATACCGTCGGTGCTGCTCTTCCTGCCAAAAGTCGAATATGGTTCCGTCAAACGTTTCTTTGCAAACATAGGTATTTCACTGGCTGTGGTACTTGGAGTCGCTCTTGCAAATATGCAGAACTGGCCCTGGATTGATAGGAACTCCACAGAGATTGGAAGCCTCCTGCTGCCTTGGTCATACTCCGTAAACTCTGTAAGATATTACAATGCCGAGAAAAAGAGAAATGCAAAAGAGATTCCTCTTCCTGATGCCATCATTACAAATGACGCTGAGGATGTATGTATCCTAATCATAGGAGAGTCTGCAAGAAGAGACCATTTTTCTCTCTACGGGTACGAACGCACCACCAACCCTCTTCTGGAAAAAGATTCCATCAGGGCATTCATAGCCACCTCAGCCGACACATACACCACTGCAGGGGTAAAAGCCATTTTGGATCACAAGCCCACTAATGAACTATACGAAATATTGCCTAACTACCTTTACCGCTCCGGTGTTGATGTGGTCTGGAGAACAAGCAATTGGGGAGAACCTCCTGTGCATATCAATGACTACATGAAAGTCGAAGATATTGCCAGAGAATACCCTGAAGCGGATGAGAGGTTCGACGGAATCCTGTTAGAGGGGCTACATGAGAGAATTGCTGCAAGTCAAAGCCGTAAGATGCTCATTATCCTTCATACAAATACCAGTCACGGTCCCGTGTACTACAAAAGATATCCTGAAGAGTTTGAGAAATTCACACCTGTGTGCACTACTGTGGAGATGTCCAAAGCTGTGAAAGAAGAGCTCATAAATGCTTATGACAATTCCATCCTCTACACCGACTATCTGGTGCATAGTGCCATTGAAATTCTTAACGGCTTCCCTGAAAAACGGGGTACGGTAATTTATGTATCCGACCACGGAGAGTCTCTGGGAGAGAATAATCTCTACATGCACGGTGTTCCAATGTACATGGCACCCGCAGAGCAAATCGAGATTCCCTTCATAGTATGGCATTCGGAAGGAGTTGACAAGATTAAGGAGATAGACAAAGTTGGACAATACCATGTTTTCCATAGCATTCTCTATTTCATGGGAATAGAATCTCCTGTATATGACGAATCGCTAAATATCTACAAATAATGCTTTTCATTGTAAATCCAATATCAGGCAACGGTCGTAAGAGACGCATTATCAAGGAGATAAAAAGGAGAGGCTACAGAGTGGCCTATACAGAGTTTTCCGGTCATGCAAGTGAAATTGCGGCCTTTTCGGATGATGAAAAGATAGTAGCTGTCGGTGGTGACGGAACTGTCAACGAGATAGTCAGGTCTCTCTACGGAAGTGGTAAAATTCTGGGCATTCTCCCTTGCGGAAGCGGAGATGGGCTCGCACTGCACCTTGGCATCAGCAGAAATTACAAGAAGGCGCTTGAGACTATCACTACCGGCCATACCAAGAGTATGGATATAGGAAAGATGAACGACAGAATCTTCGCTTCTGTATGCGGAGTAGGCTTTGATGCCATAGTGAGCCAAGAGTTCGCAAAGTCCGGAAAGCGCGGAATGATGAACTATGTACTGCAGGGTTTGAAGGTATGGAGAAAGTTCACCCCGGAGGAGTACACAGTAACAGCAGACGGGAAATCGTTTGTCATCAAGGCAGCAATGATTACCGTCTGCAATTCCAACCAATGGGGCAACGGTGCCATTATAGCCCCTTTGGCTTCCTCTGATGATGCTCTACTGGACATTACCATCGTAGCTCCTTTCTCATTTGGACAGATTCCAAGGCTTGCATTCAGACTTATGACAGGCAAGCTGCACAAGGACAAAGGCGTAAAATGTCTAAAAGCCTCCAAAGTACAGATAATCAGAGCAACAGAGGGTCCAGCGCATCTGGACGGAGACTGTTACACCTGCGGCAAGGTTCTCGATATCTCGGTAATACCCGGTGCGATAGATGTAATCATCCCTTAGTCGCCCCACGTTTGGCAACGCGGTGCAACTGCCAGGTGTTAAACAGATTGTGCCAGATACTGTAAAGTCCCCCTACTATAGCACTTTCAGGGGTCATGAAGGTATATCCCATCCAGATAGCAAATACTGTATTCTTCTGACCAAGAGCCTGTCCTGCTGTAATCCTCCTTATGGCACGGCCTCTGCGCTCAGACTCTTCGGAAATACCGATTTTACTACTCTTGTAGGAGCTGCCTATGTACTTGCCGATGGCAAACTGGATTATGCAGCCGACCAGAGAGACAAGACCTATCAGAAGAAGAAGTGTAACACTCATTTTCGATTTTACTATAAGTTTAGTACTGACGGCAATGGCTATAGTCAGCGATATTGCCCAGATATAGAATGGAATGTTCGGAAACCTGAGCAGGAATGAGTGTAACTTTGGAAAGAGATATCTGACTATCCATGCACTTACACACGGCATTATCAGAAGCGGGAATACCTTCGCAAGAATTATTGAAAATGCCGACCAGAATGTCATTCCATCCATCGGCTGGATAAGAGGTACTATTAGCGGCACGAGAACAGCTGTAAGAATATTTATGAGGATAGTATATGTGGTCACTCCTGCGACATCTCCCCCGAGTTTGCCAGTGACGACAGCCGCTGCGGTAGCTGTAGGACATATCATACATAGCATTCCACTCTCCAGAAGCACGACAGATTCATGGTGTCCGACAGGGGCTAGATTGAGGATAGCCCATGCGGCAAGTCCCATAACTGTAAAACTTCCGCCTTGAACCAGAAGCAGCCACCAATGCCATCGATGAGGTTTCATCTGCTTGGGTTCAATTCTGCAGAATGTCATGAAGAGCATCAAAAAGAGAAGTAGCGGCTGTACCACTGCCACAGCTTTATTCAGAAAAGGACCTGCAAAGTGGAGAGGTTCGATATTGTAATAGATCAGATAGAGTGAAGCACCGGCCACCATTCCGACTACGAGCATCCACTCTTTAAGAAACTTCACCAGTGTATTCATATCTATTTTCCTGTTATAAAGCCGACACTCAGTCTAACTGCCTCAGAAAATGCCGCCATCTGTCCGGGGACTGTGATAAAAAGATGGACAGCATCACTGAATTCAACCCTTGTCACACGATCCTGATTCCTTGCAGCGAACTCCCTTCCCTGATCACACAATATATCTCTTCCCGCTGCAACTAATAGCGTACGCGGCAATCTTTCCAAAAGGGCATCAGGTGCATCCCCCACACTTGCCAGCTTGTCTGGATCTTTTCCATCAGGCAGATAGGCCCTGTTGAAAGCCTCCATCAGATCTGAATCGAGACCATATCCCTCTGCGTACTTTTTCCATGAGTGTGAGCCGTCATTGTATGCCTTGGTAACAGGATAGAAAAGAAGCAGTGAACTGACATTGATTTCACATGAGAGAGCCGTAGCGATAGCAAGATTTCCTCCGGAACTATCTCCTCCTATGGTGATACGCTCTGGATCAATTCCCAATTCTCTGCAATGTCCAACAGCATATCTGATAGCCTCTTTGCAATCATCGAGAGCACATGGATAGGGGTGTTCAGGAGCAAGACGGTAATCCACGGCCAGAACCTTTATCATACCGGAAGAGGCTACTGCATCGCAAAAAGCTGCACAACTGTTAAGGCTGCCAAATGTCCATCCTCCTCCGTGAAGGTATATCAAAAGGGGGAGTGATTCACCTTCTGTTGAGACTGGCTCGTACAGTCGGTAATTGCCGAAATCTCGTACATTGAGGTTCTGCGAATATTGCGGTGAAGTGTTTCTGGACTTTCTTACTCTCTCCAAAGGGGCAAAGTCTCCCTCGATTGCGCTGACAACGGCAGAACATTGCTTTGATTGCAAATCGGCAGGAGTGGAGGCGATAAAGGCATCAGCTTGACTTTTCATTACCGAATCAGCTGAACTCATTGAGGTAACAGATTGGGGCTGCATAATTCCCATACAGCACAGAAGAAGGAGCTTCATCATGACATACTTTTATTTTACATCAGGTTCGACATGAATATTTATCTGTGTATGATATCCGAAATTGGATTCAAGCGCCTTTTCTACATTGGTAGAGATTTCGTGCGCCTGTACTATTGTGAGATTTGGGTCTACAAGGATATGTGCCTCTATAAGAACATCTATTCCGCTACGGCGGGTCTTTAGTTCATGAATGTTCCGCACACCGGGGACACCTAAGGCAAGTTCCTCTATTTTCTTGACATTTTCATCCGGAAGAGACTTGTCCAGAAGCTCATCCAAAGCAGGAACAGCCATCTTCACTGCTACAACTATAATAGCAATACTGATAATGATACATACCACCGGATCAAGGAAATACCATTTGGGTCCCAGAAGCATTGCGCCTCCTATACCTGCAAATGAGCCGATTGACGATAGTGCATCACTGCGATGATGCCATGCATTTGCCACAACAACGGGACTATTGACGTCATCCCCAACCTTTTTTGTAACCCTGAAAAGTACCTCCTTAGCAAAGATGGAGACTATAGCAGCCACAAGTGCAATGACTCCAGGTCTTGCAATCTCTTCTCCTGAGAAAAAAGCAAACACACGCTCTATTGCATCTACCATTAGCCTCACACCGACGACTAAGAGAATTATACTCACTATCGCAGTGGCCAGAGTCTCGAACTTTCCATGTCCGAAAGAGTGATCTCTGTCATTCTTCTTGGATGAAATCTTAGTAAAGACAAGAACCACAAAATCGCTCAGAAGGTCTGACAAAGAGTGTACTCCATCTGCCATCATTGCAGCCGATTTACCGTATATACCGGCAATGATTTTACAGACCGTCAGTAAGATATTGACCACAGCTCCGATGAAAGTGACTTTTCTTATGGCCTTCTCTCTTTGGGCATCATTATTATTCTTCATTTTTGATGATTGTAAAACAATCCCGCAAATATATTCTTTTTTATTTATTATTTTTGAAACTTGTAACTAAATAAAGCTGATTGTTTTTATGATTATACGGAAACTATTCAAATTCGAGGCTTCTCACATTGTAAGAGACTGTTCCAGCGAGAGATGCCGCAAAAACGTCCACGGCCACTCCTTCATACTGGAACTGTTTCTGCAAAGCTATACCCTGGACAAAGCAGGAATGGTTCTCGACTTCGGTCTGCTAAAAGAGGAGGTCAAATCATTCGTCGATTGCCTCGACCATTGCCATTTTCTCTGGTCAAAAGAGGAAACGCTTCTAAACGAGACTATCAAGAAGGTCAATGAGAGGTGGATTGAATTCCCTTTCAACCCCACATCTGAGAACATTGCCCTCTACCTCCACACCACTATAGAGACCATACTCTCAAATAAGGAATACAAGAATTCAGAGGGCTGTGTAAAGGTCAAATCTGTACGTCTGCACGAGACTCAGAGCGGATATGCAGAGACAGAAAACGGTGAGCCTCTACTGGCGACAATGCGAGACTTCTCCAAGGATGTAGTCTTCTCACCCTCTATACTCAGTCAGCTTCCCGCATCCATATACGAGACCTCTCCATGTCAAGATATATCATAACCCCCGGTCAGAGATACGACACAGAATCCATCTCTTCCACCCTACCCGTTTTGAGGATTTCCGAACTCTTCACAGACGCCTTTCAGGGAGAGGGGGTCTATACCGGACATCCGGCAATATTTTTAAGGCTGGCGGGCTGTCACCTCAACTGCAAGTGGTGCGATACCAAAGAGATTTGGCAAAGTTCGACAGCTTTCTCTATCGACTCGCTTATATCCCTTTTCATCAGAGAGTCGCTCGTGGAGAAACTAAGCAGAGGTTTTCACCTGGTAATTACAGGAGGTTCTCCTCTGCTTCAGCAGGACTCCCTCACAAAATTCATTGCAGGGCTCAGGAAGTGTGCAGGAAATATTTTCATAGA
Source organism: Bacteroidales bacterium (assembly GCA_029010575.1). GTDB lineage: Bacteria > Bacteroidota > Bacteroidia > Bacteroidales > UBA932 > Coprenecus. Next base: position 16,129 of record JAQXKS010000077.1, read on the forward strand.
GATGGAAAATGATGCAAGTCTGACAATAGCTCCGCAAAACGAAGCACTGCTCACTCTGGTAGACTGTTGGAACAACTCTCCCAAACTCGCCTCAAGCGGAATATCTTTAGAACGAAGGTATAACCCCACAGCGATAATGCAGCTCAGCAGGGCGGGTGCGGAACACTGGTTTAAATTTGTTATAAGTAAAGAGGAAGAATGGAATGAAATCGAAGAGCTCTTCCTTAGGCCTGCTCTCATAAAGAGAGAGGAGATCATCCTCATGCCTCAAGGACAGACCATCCGGGAACTTACCCCTGAGGTCAAGCGAAAGATTGCAGAGCTTGCCGTTGGCAAAGGAGTCCGCTTTTCGACACGCCTCCACATAGATCTTTACGATGACCTCAAAGGAGTATGATTACTGCACCCTCAAATATTAGTGAATGGATACACCGATAAGGTGCATGAACTCACTACGCGTCCTCTCATCTTTAAGAAAACCTCCGGTGAAAGCGGATGTTGTGGTTACTGAATGCTGTTTCTGGACTCCTCGGATCTGCATGCACATGTGGGAGGCTTCGATCACGACTCCGACTCCAAGGGGATGGAGAGTATCCTGAATACAATCGCGGATCTGAACCGTCAGCCTCTCCTGCACCTGAAGTCGTCTGGCGAAACACTCCACGACACGGGGAATCTTGCTCAGACCGGTAATGTAACCGTTGGGAATATACGCAACGTGCGCCTTGCCATAGAAAGGCAGAAGGTGATGCTCACACATGGAGAAAAGCTCGATATCCTTCACGATTACCATCTGCTGGTACTCCTCTTTGAACATTGCCGAACGAAGTATTTCCGCTCCATCCATAAAATAGCCCTGGGTGAGGAATTGCATACTTTTAGCCACTCTTTCGGGAGTCTTGAGCAGCCCTTCCCTCTCGGGATCTTCACCCAAAAGTCTCAATGTCTCTTTATAGTGTTTTGCCAGCTCGGCGGTGGCAATTGGATCGTAGTCATCTATCTTGTGATAAGCCATATCTCTCTTTTTTCCTATTGTGTCAAAAAAAACTGTGCAATATTAGACAAAATGTATCAGACTGCCAATTTATTGTTACTTTAGGCTCGTAATTGGATTTGAAGCGTATGGAAACGGGGAATTGTAAGGGGAGCGAGGTTATAAGACTATGTGGGATAAACAAGTCATACCCTTGCGGAGAGGGAGAGCTCAGGGTTCTGAAGGATATCTCCCTCGTTGTGACCAGAGGTGAGTTTGTATGTATCATGGGGCCATCCGGCTCAGGAAAGTCAACGCTCATGAATATAGTCGGCTGTCTGGATACTCCGACATCCGGTGAATATTACATAAGAGGCAGCAATGTTTTTGGCATGAATGACAATGAACTGGCCAGAATACGTAATCGTGAAATAGGTTTTGTCTTTCAGTCATTCAATCTGCTTCCACGATTGAATGCTGTTGAAAATGTTGAAATTCCAATGTTGTTTGCAGGCGTTCCATCCAAACTCCGGCGCTCCCGCGCAATGCAAGCACTGGAGAGGGTCGGGCTTTTGGAACGATTTTCGCATCTTCCTGGTGAACTCTCGGGCGGTCAGCGGCAGAGGGTTGCCATCGCGAGGGCTCTTATAAACAGCCCTTCGATTATCGTAGCTGATGAACCTACCGGTAACCTTGACACACTCTCTTCCGGTGAAATACTTTCGCTCTTCACAGAACTCAACAGTGCCGGGCACACCATTTTGATGGTTACCCACGATGATGATGTTGCTATGAAGGGATCAAGAATTATCCATATCAGAGACGGTATGGTGGAATATGATAAAAACATAAAATAAATTTAAGTACTATGGCAATATACACAAAAAAAGGAGATGAAGGAACCACCTCTCTTGTAGGTGGACAACGCGTATCCAAGGCCTGTGCACGCGTGAGAGCATACGGAGATATTGACGAGCTTATATCCGTTTTGGGCATTATCAGGGCAGATATTCCGGAGATTGACTCAGAAATACGTAAAATCCAGGAGGTACTGATGACAGCATCAGCGTATGTTGCCTCAGAAAACGATGTAAAGAGCCTTCCGGCACTCAAAGATGACGATGTGACGGCTCTTGAGGGGCTTATAGACGGAATGACCTCACAAATGCCGCCGCAGAGAGCCTTTATCCTTCCTGCAGGACCACGCTCGGCCTCTCTTGCGCATTTTGCGCGTACCGTGTGCAGAAGAGCTGAACGTTCGGTAGTGGCGGTGAATGATACTTCGGAAGGTGTACTCTACACTTCTCGCTACCTCAATAGGCTGTCAGACTACCTCTTCACATTAGGCCGTTTCAGATGTTATCAGGAAAATGTACCTGAAGATTTTTGGATAATAGAGAAATAATCATATATTTGCCGCCCATTTGAAAATGCAAACTAATATTTAGTATTTAGAAGTATGTATTGGACATTAGAATTGGCCTCAAAGCTTGAAGATGCTCCCTGGCCCGCAACAAAAGATGAGTTGATCGATTATGCCACCAGATCAGGTGCACCTCTTGAAGTTATTGAAAATCTTCAGGATCTGGAAGATGATGGGGAAGTTTACGAAACTATCGAAGAGATCTGGCCCGATTACCCCAGTAAAGACGACTTTTTCTTTAACGAAGAAGAATATTAGAAAAATCAAGGCTGCCCGTGCGAAGGGCAGTCTTTTTTTATCAAGTAGAATCGTATGAACTTTTCAGGATTATTGATCGCTGTCATCACATTCGTTATAATCGGATTATTTCATCCTATTGTTATCAAGTCAGAATATTATTTCGGGACAAAGTGCTGGTGGGTATTTGCCATTGCCGGCATATCGTTCATAGTGGCAAGCCTTTGGGTGGAAAATGAGATTATGAGCCCGCTCCTGGGAGTACTGGGCTGCTCCTGTCTTTGGAGTATTCTTGAATTATTCGAGCAGAAGAAAAGGGTCAGAAAGGGGTGGTTTCCAATAAATCCGAAGAGGAAGGGAGGGGTGCGACCTGAGTAAGACCCAGCTCTGCAGCAACACTCATCATCTTTCCTACAGCAGCCTCATAGCTGTTCTCTATCTCCTTGTCAATAATGGCTTTCTTCACAGCCTCCTTGATCGTGCCGATCAAAGCACACGGACCTATACCGAAACAATGCATAATCAGTTCTCCGGTGACAGGATTCTTGAAATTTCTGATGTCGTCCTTCTCGACAACATCCTTAAGTTTCTGGCGCACAAGCTGAAAATTGTTTCGGTGTCTCTCTACCACCTTTCCGTTTCCGGATGTAATGTCTGCCTCACAAAGAGTCATCAGATCCCATACATCATCACCTGCATCGAAAAGCAAACGCCTTACAGCAGAATCTGTGACCTCCTCCTGAACCAGAGCAATGGGACGAAGATGGAGTTGAACCATCTTGGCGACATATTTCATCTTCTCGTTCATCGGCATCCTAAGATGACGAAATACCTTGGGAACCATTGCAGCCCCCACGACATCGTGACCGTGAAAAGTCCATCCGATTCCGTTCTCATACCTCTTGGTGGGGAACTTGCCTATATCGTGAAGAAGGGCAGCCCATCTGAGCCAAAGGTTATCAGTATAGGGGACGATATTGTCAAGTACCTTAAGTGTGTGGACAAAATTATCCTTGTGCCCTTTCCCATACTGAGTCTCTACCCCCTTCAAATCGGTGAGCTGTGGCAAAATCAGATCCAGCAAAGTGGCATCATCCAAAAGATAGAATCCGACAGAAGGCTTCTGGGTCATTAGAATCTTGTTGAGCTCCTCACTCACCCTTTCTGCAGAAAGAATCGCAAGCCTATGCCTATTACGTTTGATGGAATCAAAAACAATGGGGTCAATGGTAAAGGAGAGCTTCGTAGCAAACCTTATGGCGCGAATCATCCTCAGGGGATCATCACTGAATGTTCTGTCCGGATCAAGTGGTGTTCTGATAAGTCCCTTTTCAAGATCAGCCAGACCTCCAAAGGGATCATACAAAGAGCCGTAGTCTTCCCTCTGAAGAGAGAAAGAGAGAGCGTTGATGGTAAAGTCTCGCCTGAGCTGATCATCAGTAAGAGTCCCCTGTTCAACAGCGGGCTTGCGGGAATCTGCACTATACGACTCCTTTCTGGCTCCTACAAACTCGATCTCCACACCATCAGGAGTCCTCACCATAGCTGTACCGTACCTGGCAAAAACAGAAACATGCGAACAGAGCTTCTGTCCCACTTTGGAAGCAAGCTCTGTTCCACTGCCCTCAACGACAATGTCTATATCCTTGCTCTTGCGTCCAAGAATGGAATCTCTCACATAGCCTCCGATGACATAAGCCTTTACCCCCAGCTCGCGAGCACACTCGGATATCAAGGCAAAAAGATCAGAACCAAGATCAAATTTATCTTTAAAATCATTCGAAACTACCATCACCCCAACTACAATTCTATTTTTTTTATTTCCGACAAAAAACGGTACCTGTCACTACCATCCTCCTCCCTTTCACAGAAATAGGAACTTTTGCCATTGGTAAACCAGAGATATCGAACCTTCAGGACACGGTTATATCTGATCCCCTGGCGTATTGTATCAGGAGTCAAGGCAACCGATGGGGCCTTGCACTCCACCAGCATCACTGCAGAGGCATCTTTTCCGTAGACCACGATATCAGCACGCCAGTTCATGCCGTTGAAAGAGAAAGCCACTTCAGATCTCATCATGTGCAAAGGAATCCCCATCTCCCTGTGGAGCCACTCAATGGCTGCCTGTCTGACATACTCTTCGGGAGTCGCAGCTACCTCTTTCTTTCTCAACGGATCGTACAGAGTATCCACCTTATCAGAGGATTTCCAGTTTCTTGAAAATATTTGTCAGCTTTTCGACAGCAATATCCACCTGTTCGAAAGTATGGGTCGCCATCAATGCGAAACGAATCATGGAGCCGTTCTGAGGAACAGCCGGAGGAATTACAGGTGTTACAAAAATACCTTCATCAAGCGCAAGATGAACAACACTCATTGCCTTGAGCATATCGCCTACAAAAAGGGGCAGAATAGGAGATTCGCTGTTTCCAGTATTGAAACCAGCCTTGCGGAATGCAGCACGTGCGTAGTCTGACAGATCCCAAAGATGTTTTATTCTCTGAGGTTCCTCGAGCATGATATCAATAGCCTTAGAGGCTGCTGCAATATTGGCGGGAGGCATAGATGCACTGAAGATAAGAGAGCGTGAATTATGCTTGATATAGTTGATTATATTACTGTTACCGGCAATAAAACCGCCCAGTGAGCCAAACGACTTGGAGAAAGTACCCATAATCAAGTCAACTCTGTCTGTAACACCGAAATGGTCTGATGTACCGCGACCGTTTCTTCCCAGAACACCAAGGCCGTGTGCATCATCCACCATCAGAAGGGCATTGTACTTCTCCTTAAGGTCACACATCTGAGGAAGAGGTGCAATATCACCCTCCATGGAATAGATACCATCCACTACAATGAGCTTAGGCTTGTCTATTTCACAGCTTTTAAGTTTCTGTTCCAAAGAGGCCAAATCATTGTGCTTAAATTTCAAAACTTTGGCAAAAGAGAGTCTGCTTCCGTCAATGATAGAGGCATGATCCAAAGAGTCCAATATCACATAACCGTCTCTAAAACCCAATGCCGAAACAACACCCAGGTTTACCTGCATACCTGTACTGAAAGTCACACACTCCTCCTTACCGATGAGTTCACACAACTTTCTTTCCAGAGCCATGTGTATATCCAAAGTTCCGTTCAAGAATCTGGATCCGGAGCAGCTGGTACCATACTTGTCAATCGCATTCTTTGCAGCCTCCTTAAGGCGAGGGTCATCAGAAAGACCGAGGTAACTGTTCGAGCCGAACATCATAACATCCTTCCCCCCAACCTTTACCACAGTAGACTGTTCCGATTCGATAGGAGTGTAGTAAGGATAAATACCTTTTTCTTTACACTCTTGCGGAAGAGTAAACTTGCTGCAAGCTTCATTTATAGGTTCATTCATCTTGAATAGTGTTTATTTAAACATGCAAAATTAGGGACTTTGCGCTTTTCTTCCAAAAAAAGTATTTACCTTTGTCGCTATGGCCAAACAGGAATTTGATTACGCTCTCTACCGAAAAACCATTAAGGATGTCGAAAATGGCATCTTCAGCCCAATCTATATATTGATGGGAGAGGAACCATTTTATACCGAAGAGCTCTGCAGCCTAATAATGGAAAAGGCCCTCGAACCACACGAAAGGGACTTCAACCAGCATATCTTCTACGGGGCAGATGCCGACATCGAGAGCATAATTTCACTATGTTGTGAATTTCCAATGATGTCCCAAAGAAGAGTGGTAGTAATCAAAGAGGGGCAGCTTGCAAAAAGAATAGATGATCTGGAAAAATACCTCCCTATAATCTCACCCACTACCGTGCTAGTAGTCTGCATAAACGGCAAGAGTCTGGACAAAAGAAGCAAGTTCTACAAAGAGATATGCAAGAAGGGCGTTGTAATAGAGTCCCCAAAAATCCGTGAGGATAGAATGCCACAATGGATCTGCGACTACTTCGCCTCAAGAGGACTTAGAATCGACAACGAAGGGGCCACTCTGATGGCCGAGTACGCAGGCAACGACCTGAGGAAGATAAAGAGGGAGACCGACAAGCTCACCAAGACCATCTCCCCCACAGAGAAAACAATCACAGTTGCCCACATCGAAAAGAATGTAGGCATAAGCAGGGAATACTCCATCACAGAACTCACAAATGCGCTCGCTGTACGAGATGCCGGAAAAGCATTCAAGTTAGCATACTATTTTGGAGAATCTCCGAAGACCTACCCATTACCCAAGACACTTGGGTTTCTCTTTTTCTTTTTTTCAAAACTCGAGCAGCTACATGCGACAAGTTCAGCCAACAAAAGTTCCATAGAGAGTACTGCGAAGATGATGCGACTCTTCGGACCATATATAGCTGCCGCCCGTTCATACTCCCTAAGCAAAACGATGAAGATAATCGCCTACCTTAGAGAGTACGACATCAAATCGAAGAACGGCACATCAGGAAGCGCCACTGAAGGAGAGCTTCTGACAGAACTCATCGGCAAGATTCTCGCTTAAGTCTCTTTCTGAGCGAACGGTAACTCACACCGGTATGCTTTGCCAGGATTCTGTCCATACTCTTGCGCGAAGGAAAACCGTAACTGCAAGCCAGTTCGTCCAGATCCTCAAAATTACTGTCATTACACTTGTAGGAAGTTATCTCCTCTATAAGATTCTCGGTCCTCATTCCGTTAAGGTAATCCTTGAGATTTTTGTGTTTGGAGCAGACGGCACGTGATACATATGTTCGGTTCGCCCCCACCACATCACAAAGTTTTTCAAGAGTCATATGCGGGTCCAGATACAACTTGTTTTTCTTGACCTTGTCATCGACAATCTCATAAATCAATTCATCCACACTGTTCATTATTCTCTCCTCCCCTTCAAATCCCGCCTCCACTCACCGGGAGTAGTGCCGGCATGTTGTTTAAATGCTGTTGAAAAAGATGAATAGCTGTTAAAACCGGAAAGATCCTTTAGTTTATTTATAGCAATATCCTCATCTTCACTGAAAATACGGATTGCCTCCTTAACCCTGTAAGAATTGACAAATTCCCGGAAATTCATTTTCATCTCATCATTTATGATCTTGGAAATATATGTCTTGTTCGTATAGATATCGGATGCAACCCTGTCTATGGTAAGGAATGGTGACAGATAAGGCTTTTCCTTTTCAAAATACTCCAGAAGGCGCTGTTTGACATTGGAGATATTAGAAAAGTCAGATGCGACCGGATTCTCGGACAGAATCTGCGGTTCTGAGACATCCTTTTCATAATCATTAATTTTGGCGTTTTGCCTCCTTTCGGGCTTGAAGCAATAGTGAAAGTTCAGACACAGCAATACCCAGATGACATAGCCGCAACTCCACTTCCCCAACGTTATCAATGAAGCTGACAATGAAAGGGTATTTAAAATATGTATTAGATACACCATCCATGTTGAAAGCTGACCGGAGAGCATTTGTACCATCCGGAAGAGTAAAAATGAAAAGAGCAGTGATTTGAATAATTCTGCAAAAATAAAAAAGAGTGGTTCCATAATAATTTTAGTATATATCCAAAATTATTATGAAATCACCCTCAGGGCTGATTTTTCAGAAATCGTAAAAGGAATTTTTACATTTCTGAAAAAAGATATTTTTTCTAAATGACTATTTTTTCTGTTTATTGTCTTTTATCTTATCGAATCCTTGTCCGTAAACGCCCATGACTGAACCGATTGAGATAAAGGCATCCCTGTCGACCTGTCTGATCAGAGAGAGAAGCATCGCTGACTCGGTTTTGCGGATAACCACGAGCAGAACCTTTTCGTGCGCCTTCGTATACCATCCCTGTCCATCGAGAACAGTTACACCCCTATGAAGCTCGTTAGAGATCAAGTCAGCAATTTCAGTACTCTTTTTGGAGAAGATGAATGCCTGCATTGACTGCTTGCTGCCAGCCATGTAGAGGTCGACTACATAGCCTACGACGAATACAAGAATATAACCGTACATTATATCAGCTATCCTCAGTCCGAAGCTCTTGTCTGAAGGAAGGAATACAGAAGAACCGACAATAAAGATATCCAGGAACATGATCACCTTACCTGGAGAGATACTGCGGTATTTATTTACCATAAGAGCGATGATATCTGTACCTCCTGTACTTCCACCCTTGCTGAAGGTAAGTCCGATACCAAGGCCGGAGAGGGCACCGCCAAGCAGAGTACACAGGAATTTTCCGTTGTCTATGGCAATGTCCTGAATGAAATCTTGCGGGAGAACCTTTGGAAGGATATCGAAGAAGAGAGATGCCACGATAATGGCATATACCGTCTTCGCGCCAAAACCTTTACCCAGAACCTTGAGGGCTATGAGAAGGAGGACTATGTTGATGACGAAGAAGGTCCAACTGACAGGTATGGCACCATTAGTAGCATACTGGATAACTGCACCGATACCGGAAACACCTCCACCGACCATCTTATTGGGAATGACGAATATAACCCATCCGCCCGTGTAACACAACAGACCTAAAGTAATTATAACATAGTCGATAACTACCTTAAAAATAGATTTAAAGTTACTCATTTGGTATAATTTATTAAATTACGACATTGATAATCTTTGAAGGAACCACTATGATTTTCTTGATTGTAGCAGAACCTACATACCTTGCCGTATTGGGATCTGCCTTGACAGCCTCTTCTACCTCTTTGACTGAGAGGGATTTGGGAAGGGTTATCTTAAACCTCATCTTTCCGTTAAATGAGACAGGATAATCAAAAGAATCCTCTACTGTATACTTTTCTACATACTCAGGGAATCTTGCATTCATAACAGAACTGTCGTGTCCCATAGCCTCCCATAGTTCTTCGGCAATATGCGGAGCGAAAGGGGAGAGCATAATGACCAGCGGCTCAAGAATCTGTGCGCTGGAGGTCCTCAGATCTGAGAGTTCGTTTATGGCAATCATGAACGCACTTACAGATGTATTGAACGAGAAGTTCTCTATATCCGATGACACCTTTCTGATGAGTGTGTGGAGAACCTTAAGTTCTGCCTTTGAGGGTTCGCTGTCACTCACAAGCAATTCATCTCCCTTGTAGAAGAGACGCCAGAACTTCTTAAGGAATCTGTGAACACCGTCTATTCCCTTGGTATCCCATGGCTTAGACTGTTCCAGAGGTCCCAAAAACATTTCATACAGCCTAAGGGTATCTGCACCGTATGATTCACATACATAATCGGGATTTACCACATTGAACATGGATTTGCTCATCTTTTCAATGGCCCATCCACAGATGTATTCTCCATCTTCAAGAATAAATTCAGCGTTCTGGTACTCCGGCAGCCAATTTCTGAATGCCTCTATATCAAGCCTGTCATTATGGACAATATTTACATCCACGTGTATCTCAGTAGTCTTGTACTGATCCTTGAGGTTATAAGAGACAAATGTATTGGTATTTACGATTCTGTAGACAAAGTTGGATCTACCCTGAATCATACCCTGATTGACGAGTCTTTTGAACGGTTCATTTTCACATACATATCCCAAATCAAATAAGAACTTGTTCCAGAAACGGGAGTAGATAAGATGACCTGTGGCGTGTTCAGTACCTCCTATATAGAGGTCGACACTCCTCCAGTATCTGTTTTTTTCAGAAGATACCAGCGCCTTGGTATTGTGAGGATCCATGTATCTGAGATAGTAGGCACTGCTACCTGCAAATCCGGGCATTGTGCTCGTCTCGATGGGATAACCTTCATAGTTCCATGAAGTAGCACGTGCCAATGGAGGTTCTCCACTTTCTGTAGGCTTGAACTGGTCAATTTCAGGAAGTTCCAGAGGCAGGGCACTCTCTGGCATCGCAGTAGCGACGCCATCCTTATAGTATATAGGGAAGGGTTCTCCCCAGTATCTCTGTCTTGAGAAGATGGCATCACGGAGACGATAATTGACCTTTCTCCTGCCTATTCCCAGTTCCTCAACTTTTGCAATTGCAGCGGGAATGGCATCCTTGACCTGCATGCCTGTAAGGAAGCCGGAATTACACATGACACCCTCCTTGGCATCAAAGGACTCATGAGAGACATCGCAACCCTCAATGAGGGGAATAATAGGGAGGTTGAAATGTTTGGCGAAGGCATAGTCGCGACTGTCGTGTGCAGGAACTGCCATAATCGCCCCTGTTCCGTAACCTGACAGAACATACTCTGATATCCACACGGGGATTTTCTCACAAGTAAAAGGATTTATAGCGTAGGAACCTGTAAATACACCGGTGACATTATGAGTCTGGGCCATTCTCTCCCTTTCAGTCTTCTTCTTCGACATGGTAAGATACTCCTTGACAGCATCAGCACACTCTTCGCTGGTGAGCTTTTCTACCAACTCACTCTCGGGAGCCAACACCATGAAGGTAACACCGAAGACTGTATCTGCTCTGGTAGTAAATATCTTGACATCATACTCCTTCTCTCCATTCAGTACCTTGAATATCATCTCGGCACCTTCTGAACGACCTATCCAATTCTTTTGCATATCCTTGAGTGAATCACTCCATTCAAGGTTGTCAAGATCTTTAAGAAGTCGCTGTGCATAGGCAGACACACGGAGCTGCCACTGTTTCATCTTCTTCTGTTCTACAGGAAAACCTCCTCTGACCGAGAGTCCCTCTTTGACTTCATCATTTGCCAGCACAGTTCCCAAGGCCGGGCACCAGTTAACAGAAGTATCACCAAGGTAAGCAATTCTATACTGCATAAGGATGTTGCTCTTCTGCTCGTCACTCAAACCTTTCCAGTAATCTGCATCAAACTCTATGACACTGCCGCAGGCTGCTTGAAGACCGATATTGCCGGCAGTGGCAAAAATCTCCTCAAGTTCGCTTATCGGACGGGCCTTCTCAAGGGCCGAATCGTACCAATGCGAGAACATCTGGAGAAAAGCCCACTGAGTCCATTTATAATAATGAGGGTCGCATGTACGCACCTGACGCGACCAGTCGTAACTGAAACCTATCTTGTCGAGCTGTTTTCTATATCTTGCTATATTATCTTCTGTTGTCTTTGCAGGGTGCTGTCCTGTCTGGATTGCATACTGTTCGGCAGGAAGTCCGAAAGCATCGAATCCCATCGGATGGAGCACATTAAAACCGCACAGCCTCTTGTATCTGCTATAGATGTCGCTGGCGATATATCCTAATGGATGACCTACATGAAGTCCCGCCCCAGAGGGGTAAGGGAACATGTCCAGAACATAGAATTTAGGACGGTGGGGATCTTCCTCTACCTTAAATGTTTTGTTCTGGGCCCAATAATTCTGCCACTTCTTTTCAATCTCTGAAAAAATGTAATCTTTTGCCATTCTATATATAGATAATTATCCTGTTACTTCTTTTTAAGTCTGAACTCGATAGGGAGGGTATACCTAACCCTTACCTTCTTTCCGGCAATAACCCCGGCTTTCCATTTAGGAGATGCACTCACCACCCGTACAGCCTCGTTTTCGAGATCATCCGCAGGAGCAGAGAGTACGCGAACATTAGAAAGGGTTCCGTCCTTTTCTATAATAAACTCAATCTTTACGGTACCCTGTATTCCCTGACTCAGAGAATAGTCCGGATACCTTAGATATTTGTAGACCCAGTCCGTCAGGAAACGGGACTCATCTCCTTTGAAGAATGTTGGAGGAGTATCCACATCAAAAGGTGAGTAGATCCTGTCGGCAGGTTCATTGTTTTCCTTATCATTATCATCTTTATCCCTCCTGTCAGGACGGCCCGCCATCTCTTCCGAATTGGCAGCTTCAAGCACAAAAGAGTAGATATAGTCAGTCATATACTCCATCGACTCATAATCAAGGTTAGATGGTATATCATTTACACTCCTTGAATACAAGTCCCTTCCCGAAGTGAAGATCACAGAGGGAATATTTTTTTCATAGAAAGCCAGATAGTCAGAACTTATATCCGACACCCCGGTATAATAAGTAGGGTAAAATAGTCCTCCCCTATCCCTAAGCGCGGAAGCCATTGAGGATATTTGCTTAGATGGTATCGGGATATAGGAACTGAACTTGTTGTCGGGTCCGGTAAATCCTGCTGAAAGTACATTTACCATCAATGATATATTCTCCTGATGGCCGAATGACTTGTTCAGAAAGTACCACGAACCTGCCATCCCCTCCTCCTTTGATCCGAATGCGGCGAATATAACTGATCTGCGAAACATATACGAAGTCGCCGCGACCTCCTTCGCAAGTTCCATTACAACAGCGAGTCCTGATGCATTATCATTTGCACCGCGGAAAACCTGTTCTCTCTTCTCCCCGTTTACATTGAGAAAGTTTACCCCAAGATGGTCCAGATTTGCTGCCACCACGATGTATTGGTTTCGCAACACCGGATCACACCCCTCGACTACACCGATAATATTTCGCGATACCAAAGTGTCCCCCAGCATAATAGTAAACACATCTCCCTGCTGATCGGTGAGCATCTCCACACCATTTTCCTTAAGGTAGTTATAAAAATAAGAGGCTGCCGAAGCCTCTCCTTCGGAGCCTGCAGCCCTTCCCTTCAGAGTGATATCAGATAGGGCCTCTACATGTCTATTCAACACTTTCCCTCCTTGTGCCGAAGCACAAAGGAGAGAAAATGTGAAAATCAATAAGGATATTACAAAACGATACTTCACAGTCTTACTGAGCCTTATAGAAAGGGATCTTAACTACAGCAGCTTTGAGAAGTCTGTTTCTGACTTTGATATAGATTTCGTTTCCTACCTTATTGAAAGGAGTGTTGACATAAGCCATACCGATAGGCTTGTTCATTGAAGGAGACATAGTACCTGAGGTCACATGACCGATAACATTTCCTTCAGCATCACATACTTCATATCCGTGACGGGGAACTCCTCTGTCGATAAGTTCGAAACCTACGAGTTTACGTTTGAGACCTTCTGCCTTGAGATTGAGCATGTATTCCTTGTCAATGAAATCACCTTTTGCTTCACTGAATTTGGTAATCCAGCCCAGACCTGCTTCAAGAGGTGATGTAGTATCATCGATATCGTTGCCATAGAGACAGAATCCCATTTCGAGTCTGAGGGTGTCACGTGCACCAAGACCGATAGGTTTAATACCGAATTCTTCGCCTGCAGCAAATACGGCTTCCCAGAGTTTGTCAGCATCTTCGTTTGCAGCATAGATTTCACATCCGCCTGCTCCGGTGTAACCTGTAATCGAGAAGATTACATCAATACCGGCAAATTTCATCTTCTTGAAGGTATAGTACTCCATTGATGTCACATCTTCGTCTGTGAGTTTCTGCATTGCAGCAATAGCCTTGGGACCCTGAACTGCAAGCTGGCAGATTTCATCTGAAGCATTGTAGAGTTCCTTGCCGGGAGTCATTCCGAATTTTGGTGCAATTGCGCAGAGATGGTTCCAGTCCTTTTCAATATTTGAAGCATTGACAACAAGAAGATATGTTTCAGCGTCTATACAATAGAGAAGGAAGTCATCCACGATACCACCCTTTCCGTTGGGGAAACATGTATATTGCACTTTGCCAGGATAAAGGAGAGAAGCATCGTTTGAAGATACATACTGAACGAAAGCAAGTGCATTGGGACCTTTTGCCCAAATTTCACCCATGTGGGAGACATCGAATACACCGACACCATTTCTCACAGTGTTGTGTTCTTCATTGATACCTACATATTCTACAGGCATATTGAAACCTGCAAAAGGTACCATTTTGGCACCCAGAGCAATGTGTCTATTAGTAAAAGCGGTTGTTTTCATATTGATCAATTATCTGTTTATGTGAATATTCTGTTTAATGTCGTAAACCCAAATATCATCAGGGCAATATGTATGCTCCAGAAGACGGTCTGCCTCGCCAAGAGCCTTGCGCAAATCCTGACAAGCTACCACTGACACACCCCTGAGACCGTTACTAAAATTGACGAAATAGGGAGAATAACCATCCTTCTCCAGAGTGGAGAACATTCTGTCAGCGTTTGCATAATCTCTGTACGCACCTATTATTACATGATAACGGCCCTTGTTTTCCAAAGAATTACGCTGTTCTTCTTCCAACTTTTCTCTGGCAATACGTTCATTGACCAATTTCAAAGAATCAAGCTCCCTTTGTTTTTTTAACTTGGCAAGAGATTCCTGTCTCATCTTTTCAATCTCTTTGGAGGTAGGCTTTCCAACTATTGAGCGGAAGAAATCACATCCTGTAAAAACCAATACCGAAACCATCAGTATGGGTATGATTCTGAAACTTTTCATACTAAAACGATTTTGAAATATTAACCCAACAAAAGTAGGTATTTTATGTTGTTCCCCCAAAAAAATGTATTTTTACGCCCTAAAAAAGAAAACTGCTAAAACATGAATGCATATTTGAAAGGATTAATGAAAAGAGCGGCCGTCAAGATAAGACATGTCATCGCTCTGAGCGAACATATAGACAAAGAAAGAGCCGAAATTTCCATCAGGAACAATATCGAATTCAGAGGCCCTAATGTCTATATCCTTGCATTTGCCATAGTGATAGCATCTGTAGGGCTGAATATCAACTCCATTCCGGTGATAATCGGTGCGATGCTTGTTTCACCGCTCATGGGACCTATCTACGGTGTGGGTTTCGGACTTGGAATCAACGACACAGACTTCCTCAAGAAATCGCTGACCAACCTTGTAATAATGGTCTCGATAAGTATTCTGGCGTCAACACTCTACTTTCTCATATCTCCGCTTGAACTTGAAAACCCTACAGAGCTTCTGGCCAGAACCAACCCCACGATATATGATGTACTGATAGCCCTATTCGGAGGGTTTGCCGGCATAGTGGAGGTCTGCAACAAGGAAAAGGGTACAGTCATCTCAGGTGTGGCAATTGCGACAGCATTGATGCCTCCACTCTGTACAGTAGGATACGGACTTGCAACCCTGCAGCCGTCTTATTTCATAGGAGCCCTCTACCTCTTCTTTATCAACAGCGTATTCATAGCAATAGCTACTTTCCTGACTGTCAAATATCTCAAGTTCCCCATACATAAATTTGCAGACCCTGTAAAACAGAAGAAGGCTACCAGATGGATTTCTCTTCTTCTGCTTGTAATCATCGCGCCAAGTATATGGACAGCAGTGGTAATGATAAAGGAAAACTCGTTCCAGCAGGATGCCAAGGGATTTATCAACCTGAACAAGAACTTGTCAAGCAGCTATATCTACGACTATAAGATTGACCATAAGACAAAACCCTCCACCCTGGAGATCTTCATTGCAGGAGAGGCCCTCTCCGACAAGGAAAAGGAGATGCTTTACAAGTCTGCCAACACCTTTGGAATAAATCCCGAACAGCTGATTATCAGGCAGAATGCAGCAGTGACACAAGAAGATCTGACCAACAAGACCGCATTCCAAAGTATCTTTGAAAGAAACGACTTGGAAATAAACAAGAGGGAAGAGCAGATAGCCCAACTCAAGGAAGAGCTTGATATCTACAAATCCAAGAATCTCCCCTTCCAACAGCTCACCAAAGAGATGTGCGCCCAGTACAAAGAGATCAAGTATGTGGCCATTTCACGCGGATTCGAAATCGAACCCAAGACCATGGAACAGAAAGAGGTTATCTCAGTCACCATATCAGCGGAAAACCATTTGAGCAGCGAAGATATGGAAAAGCTTAAGAACTGGATTGCAGTAAGGATAGACTTCGAGAACATAATCTTGACCCAGGAATAACAAGATGGGACTTATTTCACTGTGCTGTGCCATAGCTGTTGACACACTGACTATTCTCTTTGCAGGTGATCTGATGCAACATCAGCCACAGCTGGACAATGCCCATATAGACGGGACCCCGCTCAACGACAATTACGGGTACGACTACTCGGATTACTTCAAATACATCGCAGAAGAGGTAACCCGGGCAGATTTAGCCGTAGTCAATATGGAGTTTACAGTGGGAGTAACACCTTTTACAGGGTATCCGACCTTTTCAGCTCCCGCAGCGCTTGCAAAAGAGGCTGCCCGGGCCGGATTCGATATCTTCCTGTGCGCCAACAATCATATATGCGACAAAGGCAAAAGAGGCCTGCGAAGTACTCTTGATACATACGATACACTCGGTATTGAGCACACTGGTGCATTCAGGGACAGCCGTGACGAAATCACACGTAACCCACTGATGGTCGAGATTAACGGTCTGAGGCTTGCATTGGTAAATGTAACATACGGAACCAATGGAATCCCTGTCCCGGAGCCATATATCGTAGGTCACCTCGACAGCAGCTACATACGCAAGACAATAGGAAGGGCCAGAGAGAAGGATGCCGATATCATAATCGCCCTGCCCCACTGGGGAGAGGAGTATGTCACCACTCCCAACAAGTTTCAAAGGAGATGGGAAGAGTATTTCTATTACTGCGGAGCAGATGCAGTAATAGGGGGCCATCCGCATATCATACAGCCACTTACACTGACAGATGGACGGATAACCCTATACTCGATGGGAAACCTTATATCCAACATGAGCCGCCAGGGGACAGCTCTGGGGCTGATGCTACGCATAAAAATCGCCACTGAGCCAATCCCTCATATTTGCGATGCAGAGCCAATCCCGGTTTGGTGTTCCAGAAAAGGAATGTTCTCAGAAAAATATACAATTCTTCCTGTAGAACGATATCTGGACAAAGAGGAACTTTTCCTCAACAAATCAGATTACAAAATGATGAAAGAGACATACATAAAATATAAAAAGCTATTTGATAAAGATGCAAATTGAAATAGAAGGGGTAGATCCGGTTGAGATTTACGGTGCTGGAAACTGCAATATAGAACTGATGAAGAGAAAATTCCCTAAAGCTACTCTTCATGCAAGGGGAAATGTCATAGCCATTGGGGGAGAGCCCGAAGAATCTGCCCTGCTCTACTCCCGCATTCAGGAACTTATAGAGATGAAAAGAAGAGGATTCGCAAGCGAGCGCGAAGAGGAGTTTCTGGAGCGGTTCTTCGACAAGAACGAGTACCACACTACAGTCGAGGAGGTATTATATGAGAACGCAGATTCGGACATAATCCTATGGGGAAACAGAGGAAAGGCCATCAAGGCAAAGACCAGAAACCAAAAGAGATTGCTTAAAGAATATCCACATAACGATCTTATCTTCGCCATAGGTCCGGCCGGTACAGGCAAGACATACACAGCAATAGCTCTTGCTGTGAGAGCTCTGAAAAACAGGGAGGTCAGAAGACTCATACTTACCAGGCCTGCTGTCGAGGCAGGAGAACGACTGGGCTTCCTTCCAGGTGATCTTAAAGAGAAACTTGATCCCTACCTCCAGCCACTCTACGATGCACTTGGAGATATGATAGATAGCAAAAAGCTCCAGTCATATTTAGAGGAGGGTGTAATACAAATCGTCCCTTTGGCATATATGAGGGGAAGGACTCTTGACAATGCCTTCGTTATACTGGACGAGGCTCAAAACACTACACTGGGTCAGCTCAAGATGTTCCTTACCAGAATGGGAAGCAATGCCAAATTTATAGTCACAGGTGACGCCACACAGATAGACCTGCCCAATAAAAAAGAGTCCGGTCTGATTAAAGGGACCGAACTCCTCAAAGATATCAAGGGAATTAGTATTATCAACTTCGGCAAGGAGGATATTGTAAGACATCCTCTTGTTACCAAGATAATAAAGGCATTCGAAGCACAGACCGATTCTCTACCATGAGCCTCCGGCTCCACCACCACCAAAGTGTCCGCCTCCGAAACCACCGGTAAATCCACCACCTCCAAAACCTGAGTGACCACCGCCTCCCCTTCCGGAGGACTTGAAGATTTCAGAGAGGATAATAGCATCCACTATATCCTTTGTCACTGAAGATTTGCCACTCTGTATGACCTTGCTCTTTCTGGGGGCGATAATCAACAGGAGTATCCATATTACTCCCAACATCACCACCAGAGCTATGATGTCCAGCAGAAGGTCTTCTTCATCACCGGACTCGTACTCTTTTGCAGAATACTCACCACCGGCGAGTTTCATAAGGACATTCACCGCATTGGATACACCGTGATAGTATTCATTATTCTTGAATTCCGGTATCATCTCCTGTTCGATGATACGCTTGGCTGTAGCATCAGGAATTGCACCTTCAAGACCGTAACCAGTTGCGATGAAGACCTCTCCACGGCTGCTTCCAACCTTGGGCTTTATCAATATTACTATACCGTTGTCAAATTCCTTATTTCCCACGCCCCACTGCTCACCGACTTGCTGGGCATACTCGGCAATCGGGTATCCATCCAGATCCTTTACAGTCACTACCACTATCCTATTGGATGTGGAATCAGCAAATCTTACAAGAGTTGAATTGAGTTCATTCTGCTGTGACTGTGAGAAGATTCCTGCAAAGTCATTGACAGGAAGCGAAACAGAAGGCTTTTTCACTATGCCGGCACACAGGCTGGCACATTGAAAGAAGACCAACATGGTTATCAGGGAAAGTCTATTCACCAAATGAGATTTCATCCGAAAGTTCATTTACATCATTTTTAGAGTAAGGGAAATAGGTTTTAAGCTTTTCACCCACCATTCCGACCGCATCAGTAAGTCCCTTTTCAAAATCTCCATTTGCGAAACTACTTACCATACAATCCCTTACATCGTTCCAGAAATCAGCGCCTACCTTTTCATTGATACCACTGTCACCTATTATGGAAAGCGAGCGACTCTGGTAAGCGACATAAATCAATACTCCGTTATGCAGATTTGTATTGCACATACCAAGTTTATTGAAAACATGGGCTGCCCTTTCACAAGGGTCTCCCTTACAGACGGATTCTATGTGAATGCGAATCTCGCCTGAGGTATTTTTTTCAGCCTTTGCTATAGATTCAACCATACGCTTCTGCGCATGTTTGTCCAGAATTTCTTTGACTCTCATTATTCAAAAGAGACTTTGGGTGCAGTAGCTGCTCCTTCCTGAGATTTGAAATATCCCTTCTTTTCAAAACCGAAAAGTGATGCGATGATATTGTCCGGGAATTTGCGAATCATTGTATTGTACTGCTGTGCAGATTCATTGAATTTATTTCTCTCTACTGTAATTCTGTTTTCAGTACCTTCAATCTGAGCCTGAAGTTCGAGGAAATTCTGATTTGCCTTCAGATCAGGATACTGTTCAACAGATACCAAAAGTCTTCCTACTGCTGCCGAGAGTTCACTCTGAGCACTCTGGAATGCAGCAATCTGTTCTTCGGTAAGGTTGGTAGGATCGATGACTGTCTGAGTTGCCTTTGCGCGAGCATTGATGACAGCCTCCAGAGTGCTTGACTCATGTGAAGCATAACCCTTGACAGTGGCCACGAGATTGGGAATGAGGTCCATTCTTCTCTGATATACATTTTCGACCTGAGACCAGGCTTTCTGTACATTTTCATCCATTCTGACCATTGAGTTATAAGAATTCTTAACCCAGAAAAACAAGATAGCAACGACAGCTATCACTGCTATCCATATCCATGTACTTTTTTTCATAAACGTATAATAATTAGTTGATTATTTCAGTTTTACACATCTTACGGAGATACCATAACTATCTTTGTCAACATAGTGAAGGTTGAAAGCACTGCTATTATAATGGATGTAACGGTAGCAGGCTTCCTGTCCATCATTGACCTCTTTGGAACTCCACCACATTCCATAAACGGAGACATTTTCAAAATTCTGATAATTGTCAGAAGAGTTTCCCACGGGTATACCGTTCCATCCCGAATCATTTGAATGATTGTTGTCAGGCGAGTAGGGCCACATATTTTCACCGTTGAGTGTAACAGAGGCCGAACATATTGAGCCAAGTCCTTCCCAAGTATCGAGAAAGTCCAGAGGCTCTCCACCGTTTAGGGCCTTAGCCAAATCTTCCCAGTCCTCTCCTGTGGGAATTGACCATCCTTCAGGACAGATTCCTTGCGGACCATTGCCAAGACCGCTGCCTGAGTGTGATGAGGTAGCTTCGTTCCATGAGTATAGTCTGCCGAAGAGTTTGTCAATAGATCCCGAGTTCTCATAAGCGACACCCACCGGAGCTTCAGGAGTACCGGCATAGGCAAGGTTCTCCACGAACCATGTAAGGTTTCCGTAATCCTTAATCATGTACTCATATCCGTCACGCGGATCAGTGAATGTTCTGTCAGAGGCTTTAAGGCCAGAGACCGAAGAGGTGTTGATTGCTGTAATCTCTATGTTTTTGGTAGATATATAATATCCTGGGGCCTCTGCAGTGAGTTCTATTGAATATGTTCCTGGGGTTTGAGGAACTTTGAATGTTATGTTCCTGTCCCAAAGAGTATCTATGCCCAACTCAGGTGAATACCAAAAGTATGCAGGATTTTTGGGTGTAGTGATCCCCTCTGCGTAGGCAGATACTATCTCGTTGGTTACTACATACGTAGGTATTGAACAGGTCACACTTCCCTTCATAAACTCTTTTGTAGCCTCCTCTTCCTTTTTGCATCCTGAGAAGAGAATGAATGAAAGAGTCAGCAGTGTCAATATAAAACCGTATCTGGTATGTGTCATACTATTATAGCTATACTTTAGTCATAAAATACAAATATGAAGAAAAAAAACTAATTTTGTACAAGTTAAATACCAATAAATATGCCGAAAAGAATATACCGAGTCAGTTTGCTGTTTACTCTTTCACTCCTGACAATGACAACAACGGGGTGCAAGCAGGGTTACAGGCGAATAGAAGGTTTTGCCCAAGGGGGTACATTTCATATTATTTACTCTCCGCAAGGTGATGAGAAAGAGATCTCAAGCATGGTAAACTCAGTCCTGAACCAAATTGAAAATACATTATCAGGATACAACCCCGAATCTGTTATCTCCCGGTTCAACAATTCCGCAATCGGGAGCGATATAGAGCTTAACAAATATTTCATTGAGCTTTTCAAAATATCTGATTCAATCAGTCGTATCACGCAGGGATTCTTCGATGTGAGCGCAGGTCCTCTCTTCGACTACTGGGGCTTCGGCTTCAAAAGTGGAGAGAGTATGGATTCCCTTATTATCAATGCTGTGGAGAGAGGGGCAATAGACTCTATAAAGAGCTTTTGCGGAATGGATATGTTCGAGCTCAAAGGGGATAGAATACACAAGCTTGATTCACGCGCAAGACTGAATTTCAACGCAATAGCACAAGGTTATACATGCGATGTAATTGCCGACTCCCTCAGGAACAGAGGCGTAGAAAACTACCTTGTCGAGGTGGGAATGGAGATTGTTTGCAAGGGCAGAAACGCCAAGGGGGGCAAATGGCGTATAGGCATAGACAAGCCTGTGGATGGCAACATGAATGCCGGTGAGAACATTCAGGAAATAATAGAGGTAACTGACTGCGGAATCGTCACTTCAGGAAACTACCGCAAATTCTTTATCATTGACGGCGAAAAATACGCCCATTCAATAGATCCTCATACAGGTTTCCCCACCCACCATAATCTACTGAGTGCCACCATTATAGCAAAAGACGCAACAGTCGCGGACGCACTTGCGACATTCGCCATGTCTGCCGGCACACAGACCGCAGAAGAGTTCTTCAGTTCACGCAGTGATACCAAGGCATATCTTATATGCGGTGACAATGTAATAAAGATAGGTGATTGGAAATAAGAGGCATAAAACCAAAGGGTGACCTCTAAGTCATTTTGTACTTTGACATGAACCCCGAAAGTTAGACAAAAAACTTTCGGGGTTTTGTTATGAAATTTTGTTTTGAAATTAAGCTGGAAGCTGTTAAACGTTACTTGTCAGGTTATACTGAAAGACAGGTTACAGAACATTATGGTGTTA